>JANYDP010000563.1 GCA_025363535.1 Verrucomicrobiota bacterium
CCTCTCCCTATTCGGAGGCGCTCTACCGAGACGCCGCCACACCCATCTGTCCGCGCGTGACACCAAGCTGATTCATCAGCTTCAACTCACGCCAGAGTTGTGAGCCGGAAATTTCCCCGCGCAACAACTGGCGGTATTTTGAAATCGTCTGCACCACCTGCTCCGGCGTTTCATTCAAAAACTCGATGCGAAAATTCCTCACGCCGAGCGCGATCATCCGCTCCATGTATTCCGCGCCCGTCTGCGCCTGGGCGTTGAACACCGTGTTGCGGCAGCCCGTGTCTGCTTTCAGCGGATGCTCCTGGCCCACGCGGTCGCGCAACCGCACGTCATGCACATCGCACGGGCGTCCGCAGTTGCGGAAGTCCGTGCCGGTCGAAAGAAACGCGCAGAACACGCAGTGCTCCATGTGAAACATCGGCATGTGCTGATGGATCGTCACCTCCAGCCATTCCGTCGGCGTGGACTGCAACAGCGCTTCGAGCTGCTGAAAGTTCAGGTCATAGCTCGCCGTCACCCGTTCGAGATTGAACTGGTTTTTGAAATACTCGGCGGTCAAAGAGTTGGCGACGTTCAGCGAAAAATCCCCGACGCATCGGTCGTTCGCGAAAAATTTCAGGTGATCATAATTGCGCACCAGGTAGCCATCCGCGTTGCAGGACCGAACTTGTTCCAACGTCCACTCCTCGCCCATTTTGAAAATTCTTGGCGGCGCGACAAATATTTCCGCTTTCCGCTTTCCGCTTTCCGATTGGCAGCCGCACGCCGTGTGGAACAACGTCACCGCCGCGCGATATTTTTTGGCGTCCTCGAACTCGCAATAGATCTTGCGCGCACCGCAAGTCAGTGCCGCTTCCAGTTGCGCAAGGTTGCGGACGAGGATGATCAACTCCGCATTTGTCGGAGAGGACGCGATGGCACTTTGCTCAATTTCCGCTTTCCGCTTTCCGCTTTCCACTTTCCCCGTCAGTTCCCACCGCTTTGGCTGCGCGCATTGCTTTTCCAACTCGCTTGCCACTTCACGACGCAAACGGTTCAACTCGCTCACGGGCAACAGGACTTCGCCGGCCAGAAAATTTTTCAGGTCGCCCAGCTTGAAAGGGGTTCCACCCAGTCGCCCAAGCTGTTCGCGCAGGCGTTCGGTTGTCAGCGGTTGCTTCTCCGCTTTCGCGAGCGGCATGGACGATTCCGCCCGGGCAACGTGGCCGGATTCATCTCGCGCAATCAGCGTGAAGGTTTTTCCGACCATGCCGTGAACTTCCATTTCGACAGGCCGGTGAAATTTTGGCGCGTCGCCTTCAAAGCTTTGGCGGAGCCGTTTGTCCAGCTCCGGGTCATTCGTCTTCCACAGCTTGTCGCCCACATGCACGCGCTTGAAATCAATGTGGCCGTAACCAAATTCCAAAATGGATTCCCCGGCGGTTTGGAGTTTGGGGTTTGGAGTTTGAATTCCATACACCCGCCCGCCTTCCTCCTTTTCATCCGGCCGGCCGGCATCGAACACCACGCCGTCGCCGAGCTTGAGCGGGGCTTCGAGTGTCAAAACCACTTTCTCCGACAGCACGCGCGCGACTTCGCCGAGATACACGCCGCGTTTTTTCCCAAAGCGTGCGTGGACGAGTTGCTGGTTGTTAATGCCACCGAACCAGCCGGTGTAAAGCCCGCGCGAGAAGGCCATCTCCATTTCGTATTTATGATTTGCGATTTGCGATTTGCGGGCGGACGGGTCGGTGGCGCGTAAATCGTCATCCGTAAATCGCAAATTGTCCAAAGCCTGGCGGTAAACCTTCGTGATGTTCGCCACGTACTCGGGTGCCTTGAGCCGGCCTTCAATCTTCAGCGACGCCACACCCGCCCGCACCAACTCCGGCAACACTTCCAGCCCGGCCAGATCCTGTGGACTCAGCAGATAGCGTTTGTCGCCGAGCGGAACTTGCTGGCCGTCCGAAATCAAATCGTATGGCATCCGGCACGCCTGCGCGCACTCGCCGCGATTCGCCGAGCGCCCGCCGAGGGATTCACTGGTGAGGCATTGGCCGGAGTACGCGACGCACAAGGCGCCGTGGACGAAAACTTCGAGGGGGAGTTTCAAGTTGGAAGTTTCAAGTTTCAAGCAGGGGCCGGCTTCGGTTCCCTTCAAACTTGAATCTTGAATCTTGAAACTGGCATTTATCTTTTCAATCTCGGCAATCGAACACTCGCGCGCCAATACCACAAGGTTGCAACCCAGTTCACGGGCGAATTCCACGCCGGCCGCGCTCGTCACCGTCATCTGCGTCGAGACATGAATTGGAAAATCCGGCGAAAGCCGGCGGATCAAGCGGCAGATGCCCACGTCCTGCACGATGGCGGCGTCCACCCCGGCGGCGATGATGGCGCGCAGATATTTTTCCGCGTCGGCCAGTTCGTTCTCGAAGACCAGCGTGTTGAAAGTGACGTAACCCTTCACGCCGCGCCGATGCAAAAACTCCATCAGCTTCGGCAGATCGGCTTCGGTGAAATTGTGGGCGCGCATCCGCGCATTGAATTTTTCCAGGCCGAAATAAATCGCGTCCGCGCCGTTCTCCACGGCTGCCTTGGCACACTCCCAGTCGCCGGCCGGCGCGAGCAGTTCGGGCAGGGTACACGGCTCGAGTTTCGAGTTTCGAGTTGCCACTGGCTCTGCTTGCACGCTTTTCACCATATCCGACCAAGACTAACAGCGAGCACGCCGAAAACAAAACCTGTTTGCAGCCATGCCACTCGAACTGCGCGGACGGGATCTTCGCAAGGTGGCGAAATTACTTTCCTGATTTGGTCAAGAGATCCTGCCCAATCGCGTGCTCCAGCCGGGCGCGTGCGACGGAGTAATCGTGCAGCGCCACAATTTGCGTGGTGCGAGCCTGGGTGAGTGCTGTTTCTGCGTCGAGCACTTCGAGCTGCGTGCCGGTGCCGGCGTCGGCACGGGCGCGGGCGAGGCGCAACGCTTCGTCAGCCTGTTCTTGAACTTTTGCCTGCGAGTCCAAAACTTCGCGGGCTTCGATGAACGTCGAGTAGGCGGTGCGCACTTGGAGTTCCACCTGGCGGGAAACATCGTCTAACTCGGTTCCGGCTCTGGCTTGCTGCGCCTTGGCTTGCATGACTTTTCCTTTGGTGAGGAAGCCGTCGAAAATATCCCAGTTCAATTGCAACCCGGCCTGCCAGCCGTTGATCTGATGGTCCAACTCGATGGGTTTGGTGAACTGGACATTGCGCCAGCCATAACCGGCGAACGCCTGCAGCGTGGGTTGGTAGCCGGCGCGCGCATTGATGAGATTTTCGTCCTGCAACTGCCGGGCTTTGCGGAGCGCGCCCAGTTCGGTGCGCTTCTCCAACGCCTGCTGAATGGCCGAGGGCAAGTCCACCTGATACGGCTCGGCGACGAGGGTGTCGGTGAGCTGCAACGGAACGTCCTCCCAGATGTCGCGCGGGAGATTGTAGCCGAGCAGGTTCGACAGATGATTTTTGGCGAGGCGATAATCATTCCGGGCGCGGATCAGGGGCGGCCGGGCGTTGGCCGCGGCGACTTCGGCGCGGAGGACATTGAAGCGCGGAACCGTGCCCGCATCGTAACGGCGCTGCTGGTCTTCGAGTTCCTTGGCGAGCAGATTGACGGACGCCTCGTTGACGGTGATCTGTTGCGCGGCGAGCAGCGTGTTGTAATAGGCCACGCGCGTCGCGAGCAAGGTGTCGGAAACCACGGTCTGATATTCGAGCAACGCCTGTTCCTTGGTGAGCCGCGCCGCGCGGATGGCCGCGCCGAGCTTGCCGCCTTCATAAATGGATTGCACAATTTTAAGGCCCGCATTCCAGCTTTGGTTGGGTTGCAGAATGTTGGCGAAATTTTCAATGGCCCCCGGATCGGTGTGGGTGAAGTTGCCGGTGGCGGTGAGTCGTGGCAGGGCGATGGCGCGCGTTTGCACGACCAGGCCATAGGTGGATTCGAGATCGTTCTTCGCCTTGAGGATGGCGGCACCTTGCTGAAGCGCGGTGTTGAGCGCGTCGGCCAGGGAGAGCGGACGGGCCACGATGGCGCGCAGATCGTTCGTGGTGGGCGGGGCGAGATGCGGTTGGGCGTTCACGACCATCGGCGGTACCAACATCATTGCCAGCAACCCCACGGTGCCGCTTAGAACATTGAACTTTCCGAAAAACTTGGTTCTCATTTCGGGAGGATAGTATCACGGCAAAAAAATTTCGCTGAGAAAAATTTTAAGCCGTGGCTGAATCCAGGGTACCCGCCGGAGAATTATCTTGTGCCGCCGCGCGAAACCGCCTAATCCGAGCGACGAATTTTATGACGCAAAAACAGCTTCAAGCCATCGCGAAGAAACACGGCACGCCCGTGGTCATCATTGACCACGACGTCATCCGCAAAAATTACGCGGAGTTCAAAAAACATCTGCCCAAAGTGCAATGCTATTTTGCCGTGAAGGCGAATCCCGCGCCGGAGATTGTCCGCACGCTTTACAAGGCCGGTGCGAGCTTTGACGTGGCGTCGCTGCCGGAGTTCATGACCGTGTGCGCGAACATCAAAAAACTTTCCGCCAAGGCGCAGCAGGATTTCATCTGGGACAAGATCATCTACGCCAATCCCACCAAGCCGAAGGAGACGCTCCGCACGCTCGACAAATACAAACCGCTCGTCACCTACGACAATGTGAACGAGCTAAAAAAAATCAAGCAATACGCTCCGCACGCCGGCGTGGTGTTGCGCTTGCGCGTGGATAACACCGGTTCGCAATGCGAGCTGTCGTCCAAGTTCGGCTGCGCGACAGGTGAGGCGGCGGACTTAATTGAAGCCGCGTTCAAGCTTGGATTGGTCGTTGAAGGGTTGAGCTTCCACGTCGGCAGCCAGTGCACGAATTTCCAAAACTTTGTCCAGGCCCTGAACGCGGCGGCGGCGGTGATGAAGGAAAGCGCCGGACGCGGTCACACGCTCAAGATTCTCGACATCGGCGGCGGATTTCCCGCGCCATACAACAAGCACGTCCGTCCGTTCGGCGAACTCGCGCGCGTCATCAACGCGGAGATTGACCGCCTGTTCGCGCCGGACATCCAGATTCTCGCCGAGCCGGGCCGCTTTCTCGTGGCGAGCGCGGCGACGAGCATTGCCAGCATTATCGGCAAGGCCGTGCGCGACGGGAAGACGTGCTACTACATTGACGACAGCGTGTATCACACTTACAGCGGCGTGATTTTCGATCACTGCCAATATCCGATCAAGGCGTTCAAGAAAGGCAAAACCGAAATCTGCGCCGTATTCGGGCAGACGTGCGACGGCCTGGACACGATTTCGCAATCGGAGCAACTGCCTGACTTGGAAAACGAAGATTTGGTTTATTCGGAAAACATCGGCGCGTACAGCAACGCCTCGGCGACTTATTTCAACGGCTTCCCGCCGGCGAAGGTGGTGCATGTGAATGAATGATTTGAATATCTGTTAACGGTTGATTACACAGGCGATGAATCATACTTTTCAGACCATTACTTTGAAGTGTCCGGGTTGCGGCGCTAACCTCGCTATAACACCAGAGATGGATACGTTTGCATGCGGATATTGCGGCATACAGCAAATGGTTCAGCGCAGTGGCGGCACTGTAAATCTGAAGCTTATTGGAGAAGCTATCGCTAGAGTTCAACTTGGCACCGATCGCACTGCGGCAGAACTTGCTATCCGACGCCTTCGCGAAGATCTAGCGGGCGCTGAAACCGAGCGCGAGAGATTAAACCTGGCAATCGCCGGTGGAGAAACGATCACTGGCTATCTTGTCATTGCCTTCATCGCTTTACTTGTAGCCACGATCACCTGCCTTTATTATCGGACATGGATTGGAGCATGCATAGCGGCGGCATTCGCGATGTTTGTAACGTTTCGCACTAAACGAAACATCAAAGCTTGTGAACGAATGATCGCTTATAGAAACAGAACTGTTGACGCTCGTAACGAGGATCTACGGCGTCAGCTAGCTAGACATCTTGAAGTTGTTTCTAATTGAGTTTGGCTTGCTCCTAACTTCACTTACGCTTTCCACCTTCGTCCAAACCCAGTCTGCCTCCACCGCCCCGGTCAGCGCGGCGACCACTTCGGTTGACGCCCACTTAAAAAGTAGCGTCGGGCATCCTTGCCTGACGTAGAGGGCGGCATCTTGCCGCCCGGACCTGACGCACAAAATGGGGTGATGCGTCAAGAGTTCGAGAAGTGCGGGTGTCAGTGGCGTTCTTCCCGCCGGGCAGGATGCCCGGCTCTACGGCAGGCAGGGATGCCTGCCGCTACACGGTTGACCGCCCACCAAACCTCTACGACTCTTTTCCCATGCCGAAAGCTCTCGAAGAAGTCACCAAGGAAGCGCTGGATTTGCCGCCACGTCAACGGCTCGCGTTGGCAGAATTTCTCCTTCAAAGCACCGATACGGCGGCGGAATCCGAAGCAGATGCCGCTTGGGATTTGGAACTACACGACCGCATCCGCGCCATTGATGAAGGCAGGGTGACGGGTGTCGCCTATGACGAAGTAAAAAAGGCCGCGCACAAGCGATTGAACCCATGACGATCCGCTTCGTTGAAGAAGCTCAGACTGAATTTCTCGAAACGATTTCCTATTACGAAGAAGCGCAGCGTGGCTTGGGTACGAGATTCAAAGATGAGGTTGATCGTTGCGTTTTGTGGGTTGCCCGTCATCCCGAGCTTTACCAGCTCCGATCCAAATTGTATCGGCGGATCAACTTGCGCGCGTTTCCCTATTACATCCCGTTCATCGTCCGGGGCGAGGCGCTCTGGATTTTGGCGGTAGCTCATGCCAGCCGGAAAGCCGCTTTACTGGATTTCCCGACGCGACAAAACCATCTGATAAAACAATGTGACTGGCCCTGTCAGCTTTATTCCTCGGCGCAATCACCCTCTCAGCGTTCGGCCAAAATCAGTCTGCCTCCAACACCCCGGTCAGCGCGGCAGCCTAGTTTAACGACTTCTCTCCACAGCAGGTAACCCCTCTGATCGTGTGGAAAAAACAAAGCGCGGACTTCCGAAAAAGTCCGCGCTTGTTTTTTGGGCTGACGCGTCAGGGCATCTGGACAAAGCGGTAGTAGCGGCTGTTCGAGTTGGTTGTCGTATCTGTGACGATCATCGCCGAGCCGTCGCCGTGGATGGTTTTCAAAGACGCCCAATCGCCGGCGTTAAGTTTGTCGCGGAATTGGATCAGGTAATCGTGGCCAGTGTCCGTCGGAATGGTCAGCACCACGGTGGTGCCGCTGACGCCTGCAAACAGCGTCCCGGTGTGACTGTGCTGATCATTCGCGCCCGGAGCAAGAATGGTGATGTTGACCGGGTCGGAGGTTTCCACTTCGTCGGAGGAAAGCTGCGAGACTGCGGTGATGGAGTAACTGCCCGCCGGGAGTCCGTTGAGGGTGAGTGAATAATCCGGCGCGGGAGCCACGCCCAGCAAGATGGTGCCGTTGTAAAACGACACGGGGCCGAAGCCACACGGATTGGGATTGAACGGCACCGCGATGGGCACGGCCTTGAAAAAGATCGGCGTGTTGGTGAGAAAGACCGAGCCGTCGTAGGGCGTGCCGATGCCGAGGCATTTGGCTTTCGGCAAGGTCAGTTTCGTGGAACAACAGGCGATCAGGTTGGAGGTGAACGTGGACAGGTAGATGTTGTTGGTGCCCGGGCACGGCGCGGTTTTCTGCACCTGCACGGTGATGGTGCGCGTTTGGGTCGGCAGCAGCAGGCTGGGTCCGCCGTAGGCCGGCAGTGTCAAGTTGACCAGCGGCGGCAGGAAGCTGACACACGATTGATCGGCGGCGAAGCCGACATATTTCAACGGATCGGTGCCGATGTTTTGGAAGGTGAGCTGGTAATTGTAAGTCGTGGTCAGGCCCGAGGTGAAGGCGTAGGTGAGCGTGTTGGTGACCACCCGGTTGCAGCAGGTGGGCAGCGTGACGCAGTGCGGCGTGGAGCAGCCGGGCGTGCCGACGCCTTCGGCGATGGAGCCGACGTTGAAACAAAAATGCACCGGCCCGCTGGATGAGGCGATTCCCACGGTCAGATTGGTGACCTGCCCTGGATTCAGCGGCGGGTTGAAATTGATGACGCTTGGATTGAAGACGATGCCTGCGGGCGGATTTTGCAGGGTGATGCCCGAAAGAAAACCACTGGTCAGATTGGTCACGCAAAATGTATAGGACCACGTCGCATCCGCGAGACACTCGATGTTTTCGCAGTCAATGGCCACGCAATGGTTGACCCAGATTTTGGCGACAGTTTCCGAAGTGTATTTGATGCCTTCGCCACCGGTCGAACTGGGGACGGTGTATGAAGCCGTGATGTAATCCACGCCCGGCCCGCCCATTCCAGTGTAAGTGAAACAGGCCACGCCGTTGACGTCGGTAAGCGTGGTGAAGTTTGTGACGGAGTTTGGTCCGCTTAAAATGGTGAAGGTCACGGCCACACCCAGTTTGGGAAACACATTCGTCGCCAGCGTGGCGCAAACGGTGTGGGTCGTGCCGAGGTTGTTGGTGGCGAGCGGAGGATCAAGGTGAATGTTGCTCAGGACATGAACGCCTTCGCCGCGGACGAGAATGTACGGCACCCCGTTGCTGCCGTCGGTGGCGGTGAAGACACCGTTCGTCAAAGCGATGGCCAGCACGACAAAGTTTGCGGGCCAGGCATCGAAGCCCTCGTGCGTTGAGCAGCTCCAGCCGCTCAACTCGGTGTCGGTGAGTGCGGGGGTGGCGGTGAAGACCGCATGGGTCGCCACGATGTGGGCGTCATTGAAACAGTTGGCGTAGGTGCGTGCCATGAACGTGCCAAAACCGGTCAGATGCGGCACGAGCGTGGGCGTCACAGCCGGCGCGGTGTATTGGTAATAGCAGCTCAGTGCATAGTACAGGCCCGTCTTGGTCGGATCATTCACGGCAAAGGCGATGCCGCGATCAAGTGATTTCGCGGCGCCAACCTGGCCGGAATAATGATAGGCGTTGTCCACGCCTTCCAAGATTACGTTGCCCGTGACCGCCGGTGTCCAGACCGTCTTGGTGGCGTTCAAAGCCGTGAGCGCGGCCAGATAGCCGGACGTGCTGGTGTTGCAGTAGGGATCGCCCAGAATGATGGCCCGGTAGGAATCAAAACCATATCCGGTCGGCCCGCCCAAGCCGGTGCCCGGGATGGAACCCCATTGCGCGGCCGTGGCGATGTCCACCGCGCAGCCCGGGATGGCCGCCGCCGCCAGCGCTTCCAGGCTGCTCGCGCCGCCGATGGTGGTTTCATCCAGGATCAAAACGCGCGGCGGACTGGTCACGGGCGTTGACCGCGCCAGTTGCGGCCCGGCGAGCAGCAGCAGCCCGATGATGATCCTAAAGAGTGACTGGGCGAGGCCGTGCGACATGGCTGCCGCAGTTTGCAGGGTGGGGGTGGTTTTCATGATGTGCTCGTTGTTGTGGGGTGAACGGACTGAGGTTCCCGGTGCTGCGCGAGGCGATTGGCAGCAAAAGTCTGGACGCAATAATAAATGCTTTTCATTTACACGCGGGGACGTTGGTGTAAATCATAGGATCAAATTGCTGTTGCTGTCCAGAACATTTGCGGCTTGATCTGTATGAAAACCCATCACCTCCTCAGTGCCTTGCTTCTCAGCGCAATCACTTTCCCGGCGTTTGGACAAAACCAGTCCGCCCCCAACGCCCCGGTCAGCGCGGCAATTCCTCCGCGAACCGCCCAAGCCAACGTCGATGCAGAGGCTGCGAAGAAAGCCGGTGACTGGGTGGATTCGCTCAGGCTGGCCGACTCCGCCAAGGCCGAGCGCGTAACGGAAGTTGTCGCCACGCATTTGAAAACCATCCGCGACTGGCACAACGAACATCCCTTCACCACCGTGCCGGCGGGCATCAATCCCGTCACCGGCAAACCGCTCAGCCAGTTGGACCGCCAGATCATCGCGAACTCGGCGATGCCCAAATCCGTCCACGAAAATTTAATGGCCGGTCTCCGCAAGGACCTCAACGCCGAACAGGTCGAGGCGATTCTGGACAAATACACCGTCGGCAAAGTTGCTTTCACCATGAACGGTTATCGCGGCATCATTCCCGACATGGCGAAAGTGGAGGAGGCTTTCATCGTGACGCAGCTCAAACAAGCGCGCGAAGAAGCCGTGGACTACAAAAACATGGATCAGATCTCGACGATCTTTAAGATTCATAAAACCCGCATCGAACAATATCTCAATGACAACGGCCGCAACTGGAAGGCGCTCTATAAAACTTTTGCCGGCACGTTGAAGTCGAAGAAGGCTGACACCAACGCGCCTGTCGTCAATCCGACGCCCTAAGCAGGCGGCGCGCGTCCAGCGGACGGGTGGCTTGCGCTTGCATTTCCGGGCCGTCGTGTTAAAGCCTTGGGCATGAAACCCGCCATCCTTTACGTGGACGATGATGTTGCGATGCTGGAAATGGTGGCCTTTTATTTTCGCGACCAGGGTTACACGGTCGCCACCGCCAGCTCGGGCGCGCAGGCGATGAGGGTGGCGGATGTGGAGCGGTTTGATCTGGCCCTGTTCGACATCAGCCTGGCGGGGGAGAACGGTCTGCAATTGTTAAGCTACTTCAAAACCAATCATCCCCAACTTCCGGTCATCATGTTCACCGGACTGGCGGAACAGGAGGAGTTGCTCGATGAGGCGCTGGCGCGAGGCGCGAGCGGATTCATGCGCAAGAAAGATTCGTTGAAAGATCTCTGCGAAGCGGTGCGCTCCTACCTGCCCGCGTCTTGATCCACGGCGAGCTTCACAATTTCTAAAAAACCGTTCAACTGACGCAGGCGCGTGGGGTGGCGCATTTTCCGCAGCGCCTTGGCTTCGATCTGGCGGATGCGTTCGCGGGTCACCGCGAACTGCCGGCCCACCTCTTCCAACGTGCGCGCGTTGCCGTCGCCAATGCCGAAGCGCAGTTTGAGGACTTCGCGTTCGCGCTCGTTCAGGCTGGCCAGCACCGCGCCCAGCTTGTCTTTGAGCAGGCCGACGCTGGTGAGGTCGGACGGGCTTTCGGAGTTTTTGTCCTCGATGAAATCGCCGACGTTCGCGTCGTCGCCATCGCCCACCGGGGTCTGGAGGGAAATGGGCTGCTGCGCCATCTTCAAAACGGCGCGCACACGCTCGACCGGCATCTGCATTTCGTCGGCGAGTTCCTCCGGCGTCGGTTCGCGGCCGAAATCCTGGATGAGCCGCTTTTGAATCCGCATGAGCCGGTTGATGATTTCGATCATGTGCACCGGGATGCGGATGGTGCGGGCCTGGTCGGCCAGCGCGCGGGTGATGGCCTGGCGGATCCACCAGGTCGCGTAGGTGGAAAATTTGTAGCCGCGCCGGTATTCAAATTTTTCCACCGCCTTCATCAGGCCCATGTTGCCTTCCTGGATCAGGTCGAGAAAGGAGAGGCCGCGGTTGGTGTAGCGCTTGGCGATGGAGATGACGAGGCGCAGGTTGGCCTCCACCATTTCGGTTTTGGCCTGGACGGCGCGGGCGGCACAGATCCGCACCTGCGCATACGCCCGGAGAAATTCCGCGCGCGGCAGGCGGGCGACGGCCTCCAGGGCTTTGAGTTTATGTTCCTCCACAGGCAACAACTCCCGGCTCTCCGCTGATTTGGCGTGGTGGCTCAGTTCATGAAGCGTGCGCAGGCCGGCCTGGATTTTATCGTGGAGGTTTTCCGCGACCAGCATGATGTCTTCGATGACGCGCTGCTTGAAATAAAATTTGTCGTACGTCCCAAGGAGTTTTTGGTGGTGCTTTTGAAATTCAGCTTGAAGTTTTTCCCGCCTGGCGGCCGGGGCATGCTGCCAGGTGATGAAAGCCTCGTCCACGGCGCGGTCGGCGGGCCGGACGCGGGCGGTCAATTTTTGAAGGGCGCGCAGGTAGGTGTCCCGGCTGGGGATTTTCTGATCCAGCACCACCCGGTCAAACCGCTCGGTCGGCGGCTCGGCGAGTAATTTCCCGGCCAGCGCGAGATGTTCCTTGGCGGCAAAGCCAAACTGGTAAACCAGGCGTTTGACTTCGGTTTCGGCGTCCTCAATGCGCTTGGATATGGCCACCTCCTGCTCGCGGGTCAGCAGCGGTACGAGGCCCATCTGCCTGAGATACATGCGTACCGGATCGTCCAGCACATCCAGCTGCGATTTTTCTTCCTCTTCCGTCACCGGATGCTGGATGCGATCCACTTCGGCCCGATCCACGATTTCAATTTCGAGGTTGTGCAGTTTGTGGTGGATTTCCTCGAGGTCTTCGGGCGAAGCAAGTCCGTCCGGCAGCACTTCCTGGATGTCGCAAAAAGTCAGGTGCCCCTGCTCCTGCGCGAGCTGCACGAGTTCCTTGACCTTCTCCGTGATGAAATCGTTTCGGATGGCGGCGCTCGTCGGGAGAACTGCCCCCGTGCCGGGCAAGTCGGGTTGTGACAGCGAGCCGGGCGCAGTCGGGCCGGGCAAAGCGAGCGCGCGTCCGTTGGCAGACGGGACGGGTTGGAAAAAAGCTTCGCTTCTTTTTTCGGGGACGCCGACGGCAGTCGTTCGGGCCTTAGATTTAGGCATACAACATTTGCAACATCTGATTTTCAACTCACCGAAACGTGGGGTGAATATCAAAGCGCCACCGCAGCGCGTCAAGCCGGGAAAAGCATTTCAGCCAACATTTTTGAACATAAAACGCCCGCTCAAGTTTCTTTGCCGTGATGTGAGCTTATCGAATCCTGGTTCTTCAACGTTAGCTGCAACCAGCATTGAGTCGGGTCCGAAGCTCATCCCAATATCTCAATTAAACGAGATCAAAGACTCGGTTGATATTGTTACTGCCATTGAGTCATATGGCTTGCCCAAGTTCCAAAGAAGAGGAGATAAAGCTGCAACGGCATTA
>JANYDP010000591.1 GCA_025363535.1 Verrucomicrobiota bacterium
GTCAGCTCGAAAGCGGCCAGGGCGCGGTCATCCGTGACGAGCTTCACAAAGTCCCGCCAGGAAATTTCGCACGCGCGCAGCACCAGCCCCGCCAGCGGAATCAGGACGATGACGGTCAAAAAAAAGACCGTCAACCCCATCGTCAGGTTGAAGCCGGGCAGCGCGTTAAATTTTTTCTCTCTCATTCCAAATTGCAGAAAAGCGCGGATGACTCCGCGCTCCGTTGCTCCGGGACGGTCAAAGAATAATGGAGTCGGCCCGCTGAATCAATTCACCAATCATGTCCGCAGCGCGCGTCCCTCCGGACGGGCCGGGCGTGGTCTGGCTACGCTTCAACGGCTGATCTGATCGAACGTGCCTGCGGCGCCAAAGTGCGCCTTCTGCGCTTTGGTCCAGCCGCCGAACAGCTCATCCACGGTGAACAAGGCCAGCTTGGGAAACTTGTCCGCGTATTTTTGCGCCACGGCTTCGAGGCGCGGGCGGTAAAATTCCTTGGCGGCGATCTCCTGCCCTTCCGGCGAGTAAAGATATTCGAGGTAGGCCTTCGCCACCGTCTCAGTGCCGTGCTTGCTGGTCACCTTGTCCACGAGCGCCACGGGCGGTTCGGCGAGAATGCTCACGGACGGCGCGACGATTTCAAATTCGCCGTTCGCGGATTCCTTCAGCGCGAGCAGCGCCTCGTTTTCCCAGGCGATCAACACGTCGCCGATGCCGCGCTGGACAAAGGTGGTCGTCGCGCCCCGCGCACCGGTGTCAAGGACGGGCACGTTTTTGAAAACCTGGGCGACGAATTCCCGGGCCTTGGTTTCACTGTTGCCATTCTGCTTGAGCGCATAGCCCCAGGCGGCGAGATAATTCCAGCGCGCCCCGCCGGAGGTTTTTGGGTTGGGGGTGATGATGGAAACGCCCGGCTTGACGAGGTCGTCCCAGTCCTTGATGCCTTTGGGATTTCCTTTGCGGACCAGGAAAACAATGGTGGAAGTGTACGGCGTGCTGTTGTTTGGCAGGCGTTTCTGCCAGTCGGCGGGCAGCAGCTTCGACTTCTCGGCGATGGCATCTATGTCATACGCGAGCGCCAGCGTGACCACATCCGCCTGCAATCCGTCAATGACCGCCCGCGCCGATTTACCCGAGCCGTTATGCACCTGTTGAATGGTCACGGAGTCGCCGGTCTTGTCCTTCCAGTATTTTGCAAAGGCGGTGTTGTAGTCCTGATACAACTCGCGGGTCGGGTCATAGGACACGTTGAGCAGTTTGATTTCCTTGGCTTGGACCGTGGTGTTTATCAGTGAACCGGTCAACACGGCAATCAACGAGCCGGTCAACACAAGGGAGAGCTTTGAGAGTGTTTTCATTTTTTCTGTGAGTGGCTTTGGTTGGTTAAAAGGCCAGTTGCAAACGGGTAAAGAGCACTTGTTCGGGTTGGCGCGTGACAATGCCGGGGGCGGTTGTGGACTTGGCTGCCCCGCCGCCCGTGAAGTCCGTGTGCGAGTAGCTGGCATTGATGCGGATGTTCTTGTTGAGATACCAGTTCAGCCCGACCGCCCAGGATTGCGCGGCGGAGGCAGACACACCGGGGTTGGCAAACGTCGGGAAGGTGGCTTTGTCCAAATCCAGCTCCGCAAACCGGCCGACGATTTGAAGTGCACCCCAGTGGCCGGCGCTCAAGTCGAAGGGATGTTTCGGGGTCACACCATTGTAGGAAGCGTCTTCACCCGTCAGCACCCAGCCGCCGGCAATCTGCCAGGCGGTGTTTTGCAGATCGGCGGTGAAAATGTTGGCCCCGACATTACGCTGAACGCGTTGATCGGAAATGACGTACTCACCGAGCAGCCCAAGGGGGCCGTAGTAATAATAAGCCTGGGGCGACAGACGCCAGTGATTGCCGCTGGCCACCACGTTGTTGGTATAGGCAAAAAATGATTGCTGGCCGTCGGTCAGGAAACCGTTCGACAAACCAGTGCTGTTAGACGACACATTGCCCCAACTGCCAGAGACACCCAAACCGAGTCCCTGCAAAAAGGACAGGCTGGTTTTCTTGAACGGCTGCGCAAAAATCCGTCCGGCAAATTCATGATGATCTTCGAAATCGGCATTGCCAGTATTGCGTCCGTCCGCCACGCCATTGAAAATTCCCACCGCGTAACTCAACCGCCCATCCGCGACGTCGCCCCAGAGCTGGAACCCGATGTCACGACCGGGTGTCAGCGCGTTCGCCAGCGAACGCTCATTGAATGAAGTCACCACGTCTGACTGCAACTGCTCCAGACCGACCGGCGGTTTGAATTTGCCGGCGCGAAGCTGCAACCACGGCTGGTAGCGGTAATTCAGATACGCGTCAAAAATCTGCACCGTCGAACCGCCGAAGTCGGGGACAAACAGAAAATCAAAGTCGCGATAAACCGTGCCTTGAAAAATTGGCCGGGCGCGGCGCAGCGAAAAACTGTCGTTGCCGTTGATGCCGCCATCCTTGAAAAACGAACGGTTGTCCGCCTGCAACAGGCCGTGCAAGGCAAAGGCAAAGTTCGTGTCGCCGGAACTGATATTGAGGCCGTTGTTTCCGATGGTGATGCGCGGCGCGGCTTTGGCCGTTTCGACCAAGGTGTCCTGATCCAGCTCGCGCTTGCGTTCGAGCACGCGCACCTTTTGATCCAGCGCGTCAATCTGCTGCCGGAGAGTTTTAATGACTTCAGCGGTCTCATCCGCCTTTGCGACTGGACTGATGACGAGTCCGCTGACGAATCCCGCCACGATTAGAGTTTGTTTCAGTTTCATGGTTTTATTTTTGTTTTTTTGTTCCGTTCGTACGGTCACTGCCGCGTTGTTTTGGGTTTAATCATTATTGTCCGCAATTATTTCTACATTCAACTTGGGACATAATATTTCTAATCTCTACTATATCAATAGATTTTAATAAGATTTTAATTATCCATATTTTATTGGTATAGTTTAACAGTTTAGCAATTCTTGACTTGTTGTGTGTAGATTGTAAACTGGGCGGGCCATGAAACTTTCTGTGCGCGGAGAATACGCCATGCGGGCCATGCTCGTACTCGCGTTGAACTACGATGAGTCCGTCGTGCGCATTCAAACCATCTCCGAGCAGCAAAAAATCCCCAAGCGTTTCCTCGAACAAATCCTCAACGATCTGAAATCCGCCGGCATCGTGCAAAGTCGGCGCGGCGTCGCGGGCGGCTACCGACTGGCCCGGCGACCCGAAGAAATTCCACTGGCGGCGATCGTGCGCCATATCGAGGGCGCGCTCGCACCGGTCAGTTGCGTCAGCGAACGCTTCTACGAAAAGTGTTCCTGCCCCGACGAATCTCGGTGCGCCATCCGCAGTGTGATGAAAGAAGTCCGCGAGGCCGTTGTGAAAATCATGGAGCGCGTCACCGTGGCGGACCTCTGCGAGCGCGCCCGTGGTCTGCAACAAGTTCCGCTCAGCCCGTTTGATTTCAGCATCTAAGCATCCGGGAGGTTGCAGAAACGGCGTGCCAACGGGGCGCAAATCGTTTAATTCAATTCCGTGGATCACGCACGCCAGATTCAAAACATCGCCCTCATCGGTTTCATGGGCACCGGCAAATCTTCCGTCGGCCAGCTGCTGGCGGCCACGATGCACTTTAGCTTTCTCGACACCGACCACGCCATCGAAACGCGCGCCGGCAAAACCATCACGGAAATTTTCGCGCAGGACGGCGAACCGGCCTTTCGCGAATGGGAACGCACCGTGGTGCAGGAACTCGCCCAGCGGAAAAAGACCATCATCTCCACCGGCGGCGGCCTGGCGGCGAACGCAGACAACTTGGCCAGCTTAAAAACCCACTCGCTTGTCGTCTGCCTCTGGAGCGCGCCGGAAAAAATCTGGGAACGCGTCCGCCACCAGACCCACCGCCCGTTGCTGCAATGCGCCGATCCACTGGAAAAAATCCGCGCCCTCCTCGCCACCCGCGCGCCGTTCTATCGCCAGGCCGACGTGTTGGTGAACACGGATTTGCGCTCCGTCCGCGAAGTCGTGCAGCAGGTGATCCATCAATTCCAACTGGTGCAAGGCGGTGGCTAATGAACCTGCAAACCACAGATGGACGCAATGAACGCAGATAATTTCCCGCTGGGACAACGGATCAAGAGGAGAACCTCATTCGCCTGCCGAGTGAAGACTCGAAATATCAGAACTCCTTCACCATCTGCGCATATCTGCGGCTATCTGCGGTTCAACTTTGGAGCCTAGAATGAAACCCGTTATGCGGCAGCGCGCTTGGGAACTTGGCTTTGACGATTGCCGGATCACCACGGCCACCGCGCCCGATCACGTCGCCGAATTCCAGCGATGGATCGCGGAAAAGCGGCACGGCGAAATGACCTGGCTCGAACGCAACGCCCACAAACGAGTCAATCCCCAGGAGATTTTACCCGGAGCCAAAAGCATAATCATGTTGGCTGTTTCCTATGGCGAAGAAGATCCAGATTCGGATACCCCCCCGGCCAATCGTAAATCGCCAATCGTAAATCGTAAATCTGGAGAGGTGGCCCGCTACGCCCGATTCAAAGATTACCACGACGTGATCGGCGAACGGCTGAAACAACTCGCCACTTTCGTCAATGAACTCGGCGGTTCCAGCACGCGGTCGCTGTGGTATGTGGACACCGGCCCGATCCTCGAACGCGATCTCGCGCAACGCGCCGGGCTGGGCTTCGTCGGCAAGCACACCAGCCTCATCAGCCGTTCGCTCGGCAACTGGTTTTTTCTCGCGGAGATCCTCACCACGCTCGAACTCGAACCCGACGCGCCTGAAAAAAACCGCTGCGGCACCTGCACGCGCTGCCTCACGGCCTGCCCCACCCAGGCGATCACCGCGCCGTTTCAACTGGATGCGCGCCGGTGCATTTCCTATCTGACGATTGAATTGAAAGGTTCGATCCCCGTAGAGTTGCGACCCGCGATTGGCAACCGCATTTATGGCTGTGACGATTGCCTGGCGGCCTGTCCCTGGAATAAATTCGCCCGCGCAGGAAGCTTGATGAAGGAACACGCGCGGCCCGATCTCGCCACGCCGGATTTGCTGGCGCTGCTGGCGCTGGATGAAATGGGTTTCAAAAAGAAATTTGCCGGCACACCGATACTGCGCACCAAACGCCGGGGGGTGTTGCGCAATGTCTGCGTCGCTTTGGGAAACGTGGGCGACGCCACCGCCCTGCCCGCCTTGGAAAAGGCCGCCCAAGATTCCGAGCCATTGATTGCTGAACACGCTGGCTGGGCCATTCAACAAATCACCTCGCGAACCGCAGCGTGATCAGTCGGCCGGAGAAATTTTCAACAGTTCATCCGCTGTGAACGCAGCCGGATGAGATTTGACTTTCGGGCGAATCGCTTGAACCTGCGCCGGCGTCACTGCCGATGCTTTATTGCCCCACTCTTTGTTCTGTCGAACAAAGGTGATGACGGCGCCGATGTCTTCGTCGCTCAAAGAATTCCACGGCACCATGACGTTATTGAAATCGTGGCCCTCGACTTTGATTGAACCCTGCAGACCGTTGAGCACCGCGCGAATCATGCGGCCCGGCTCGACTTCATTCACCCATTCCGAACCGGCGAGCGGCGGGAATTGTCCGGGAGTACCCAAGCCGCTGGCTTGATGGCAGGCCACACAGGTTTTTGCATAGACGGCCTTGCCTTGATTGAACAATCCTCCATCGCTCTTGGGCTGATACGGTTCCAATTCGGCGAACGAGTTATATGGCCCATAGACCTGCGGATGAAACCACCCACCGCGGTCGTCAAAATAAAGCGCGCCGACGTAGAGCAGCATCACCGTAAACACAATCAGCCAGATCGGAATCGCCGCGCCTTGTTCGGGCGACTCGGCGGCGGGCGAAGAATGATGTTGCGGCTGGCTCATTTGGCGGCGGCGGGTTTGGGCGCGACGGGCGCGGACATCGGCGCTTCATACAACGGCGTGTCAGAATGCAGGCTCAACAGATACGCGACGAGCTGCCGGGCTTCGGACTTCGGGACAATTTCAAAACCCGCGGCAGGCGCAAATTCTTTTGGAAGCTGGAGCGCATCAGGCGAAGGCGCGCCGGAAATTTTCCGCGTCTCAAAAAGAAAACGGTACGACGGCATCGCCGAGCCGCTCACCACGGACTGCGGGGCGTAGAGATGATTCAGATGCGTGCCGGCGTCCGGCGAACGCAACGCAATGTTCGCCAAGTCCGGCCCGACGCGCAACGCGCCGAGCATCACCGGATAATCGTAAAGATAATCCGCCGCCACCGTGCGGCGAAGTCCCCAGCCTCGGGCCATGTCCGGCCCCACGGAAACCAGCCGCGTCTCCGCTTTAGCACCGGCCTTCTTCAACACTTTCGCCAGCATGTCAGCGGCATCCATCGTTGCGCCCGAAAGAATCGTCTTCGGCAAGCCACCGGCCAAACCCGCAACGTTCATACTGCCTTCAATTTTTTTCAGCACGGCATCCACGGCGGTCAGGTTGGTACCGGTCTCGGTGAGCACCACATCCACCACCACACCGGTCTGGCCGACTTGCTGGCTGTGGCAGGCAGCGCAGTTGTTGGCGCGATACACTTCCATTCCTTGATGAGCAATGCCGGGCCGGAGCTGCGGATACATTTCCGCCGTGTTGACGATGTTGGTCTCCTGCTGCTGCCGACCGATCTGAATCTGCGGCGTCAGTACGAAGCCAAACCACGACGCCGAAAGCGCGAAGAAGGCGGCGAGGAAAACGAGCGGGCCGTTGTTCATGATTTCACCCCGGCTGTTTTCATTTCCAACGTGGCTGCCGCAAAGGCGGGAATAAATTTCGCCTTGGCGAGGCGCACCACCATTCGCGTCAGATTCATCGCAAACAACAAATGGCCGAGCGCGATCAACAGTTCACCCGTCGTGCTGACGCGCAGAAACGGCAGCGTGGCCTTGGTTAAATCCACGAAGGCGACCTGTGGATGGGCGAGTTTAATTCCCTGAAACACCCCGCCAATCGCCAGCGGCGCCACGACTAAAATAATTCCAAACGCCGCCAGCCAGAAATGGGCGCGGACTGATTTCGTGCAGGGCCATTCGATTCCGGTGACACGCGGCAGGATGTAATAAATCGCGCCGAACATCGTCATCGCGAAGAAGCCGTACGTGTTCAACTGTGATTGTGCGACGGTGAACCAAGTAAAGTTCGTGATGGCGGAAATTTCAGGAATGGCCCCGGCAACATTCATCACCGACGAAACCACAAAGGCCATGACGCCAAAGGCGATGAATTTTCCGGGCGGCGGATTTTCCGTCTGCGAACAGCCTTTGCCGCAAGTTTGCCGCACGTTCACGACCACGGCCAGCATTGGGATGAGGGTCAGCAAAGTTGCTACCGCGCTCAACGCCGGCATCCACGCCGGGAGCGGCGCACTTGCCGGAATGCCCGTCCAGCTTCCGAATAAAATCAAAGTCCAAAAGGTGAACAGCGCGAGCGGCCGGCTGTGCAGCGGCTTGTTCATCAGCTTCGGAATGAAAAAGAAAGTCGCCGCGAGACCGACGAGCGCGAGCCAGACCAGATTCAGGTTCGCCGCAAACCACCACGCGATCACCGATTGCATCACGCCACGAACCGGATGGAGGACGAGCATCAGGCGCGCCGTCGAAAATATCCACGGAAACCAAAACAGCGCCGCGATCAGAAACCATTGTGACGGCGAGAGCGAACGTTCGCGCCGCTGATGCAACGTCTTCACCAACCCGCTGCCGATGACGATGCTGGCGATAAACAGCAGCACTGCCGAGTAGCGGGGCATTTCCAAATAGTCAAAGCCAGTGGTGCTGCCCGCGAGAATCCCAACCACACCCAGCAGCACGCCGAAGTTCCAAACCTTGCCGCCCACGATGAGGCCGAACGGCTGCGCCACCCGGTTCTGCCCGAGGTTCGCGATGATCCAGAGGCCGACGCCGAGTCCGGCTTGGATCGCAAATCCGTAGGTGAAAGCCATCGTCGCCACCGCGTGAACGCGGCCGTACGACAGGCACTCACAGTCCGACAAAAGATTGGGCGCGTGAAATTTGAGCGAGGCGAGGAAGCCGAACGCGGAGGAAACCAGCAGCCAGAAGGCCGCGTGGCCGAACAGCACGAGCAGTGGCAGCCGGCACGAGGCGTCAATTTTGCCAGTCGAAACGGACTCGCAGCCGGAAGAGGTTGAGCAAGAAGTCGGGTTCATCGAGCGGGCGGCTACTCGAAAGCACTCGGCTTCGGGGGTGGCGGTGGCGGAACGAAAGAGGCCTTCTCCTCGCGGGCAATCAGCGCGGCGCGGGCGGCGGCGGGATTCTGCCATTCATGCTCGGCGAGCTTCATCGCTTCGGTGATCGGCAGACGGACTAGGCCCTTGCTCTGATCAATCCAGGCCGGGGAGTTCAGCGCATCGGCTTCGGCGGCGCGCAATTCCTTCAGCGCGGCGGCGCGTTCGCCGGCGCGATTCGCGTTGAGCGGTTCGGTCCGCGTGTAGCACCGCATGGCCATCACCAGCGCGCCCACGATGAGGAACGCGCCGACGAGCGCCAGGCAGTAGGCGCACCTCGATTTGCACTCGCAACAGTTTTTGGATTCGGAATTCATGGCGGCAAATTTCAGTGGCTGCGGTCGGGCGAGCCGTGCATATCATCAGCCTCGTCCACTTCGCCGCCGGAAAGCTGCGTCGGCACCGGATGATAGAGGCCCATCGCTTCGATCAGGCGCGGGTCTTTGATCGGATACGGCGCGGCGCTGGCAAACTTGGCGAGGAAGGTTTTCGCCAGCACGCCGACAATCAGCGCGATGCAACCGAAGTCCAGCCAGATCCATTTCCAGCGGACGCCGTCGGGATGCGCCACCGGCATGATGTTAAAGGCCATGTCCACGTAATGCATCAGCCACGCCCAACAGCCGAGCGCAAACATGAAGGTGAACTTGCTCTTCACATCAATCCGCAGCAGCGCCAGAAACGGGATGAAGAAATGGCCGAAGATGATGATCATGCTCCACCAGAACCAGGTGCCCTTCTCGCGCTGGAGGTACCAGAAGGTTTCTTCCGGCAGGTTGCCGTTCCAGATGATGAAATATTGCGCGAAGGTCACGTAGGCATAGAACACCGTGAACGCAAACATCAACGAGCCTATAAAATAAAACTGGTGCTCGTGCAGCACGTTGGTCAGCACCCCTTGGCGGCTCAGAACCATCGTAATGATGTAAACCAGCGCGAGCGTCATCCACACGCTGCCGGCAAAATAGAATACGCCATACATCGTCGAGAACCATTCGTGTTCCAGCGCCGTCATCCACATGAAGACCGCGAGCGTCAGCGTGACCGCGAACGCGAAGATGCCCCAGTAGCAATGAAACCGCATCTTGTAGGTCGGCAGGGAACCGCCAGTTTCGTCCTGCTTCAACGACCAATAGCGCAGGCGGTTGGTCAGCAGCCACCAGACGGCGAAGCACGCCAGCGAGATGAAAAGGAATCCGTTCTGGGTGAACAGCGGCAGCTTCACCTTTAACGCATGATCAGCCGCCGGATCGTTGGACATCCAGTGGTAAAGATGTTTGCGCAGGAGATAAATTGGAATCCAGAAAACCGCCATGACGGGAAACAGCAGCGAGGCCAGATGTTCGCAGAACCGGCGGATGGGCACTGACCAGCCGGCGTCGAAGAGATGATGAAACATCACCAGGAACAGCGCGCCGGAGCAGATGCTGAGGCAGAACATGTAGGCCAGCAGCCAGGAAAACGCGAACTGCCGCAGGGCGTCGTGCTGATAGCTCACCAGCGCGCCGATGCCCGCGATCAGCGCACCGATCACGATCAGTTGCGTCGGAACCTTCCGCCACTTGGAGAGATCCAGCGGCGGCAGCTTGGCCGATTTTGTAGGCGAACTCATAAATTACTTTTTCAATGCGCCGCGCAATTCCTGCGGCACGTCGTCCATCGTTCCCAAGCGGCTCAACTGGACGGCGCGCAGATACGCGATGATCGCCCAGCGGTCTTCCGCCGGCACGTTCGGACCGTAGGCACCCATCAAGTTTTTGCCGTAGGTGATCGTGTTGAACAATTCGCCGTCGGTCATTTCAACAATGCGCTTGTCGTGCAGATTCGCCACGACCGCCATCGCGCCAATTTTTTTGGTGATGCCGGTGCCGTCACCTTGCTGGCCGTGGCAGGGCGTGCAATAGATGGTGAAGCGTTCCTTGCCGCGCTCCATCAATTGCGCCGTCACTTGCAGCGGGTTGTTCTCCACGAAATTCGTCGTGCCCGTCAGCTTGCCCGTAAACACCGGCGCATCTTCGTGCGGAAAGTATTCCCGGCCGCCGATGACCACGGCGGCGGCCTGCGGGATCGTGCCCGGAACTGCGAGCTGCGAGCTGACGCCGTTGGCGAAAAAGCCGTTCGGCGACTGTGGGCGCAGCTTGAGTTGCCGCTTCATGTCCGCAAAAATTTGGATCGGCGTGTTGCGCGTGTGCGTCCCCTGACGCCCGGCGATGCCCACGACGGCCAGCACCGCCACCAGAAAGATTAGAAGAAAGTAGCGCATTATTCCTCCACCATTTCAATGTGATTGCTGCCCACCGCCGCCAGCAACTTGGCCGTCTCGGTTTCGGAAAATTTCGGATCGTCGCATTCGATCACCAGGAAATACTTGTCGTGCGTGACCTGCAAAAAGCGGCGGTTCTTGTGCAGCGGATGATGCAGGCGCGGCAGGCGGTTCAGAAACAACATGCCGCCGAGCGACCCGAACGCGCCGAACAAAATCGTCAGCTCATAAGACGGCGGAAACGCCGCGAACGGGCTGAACATTGGCTTGCCGCCGATGAGCACTGGGTAATCCACCGCGTTCAAAAACCAGATCATCAACATGCCGGTCGTATAGCCGATCACACCGCCGCAGAAGGCGAACCAGCCGACCTTGGAATTCTTCATGCCCATCGCCTTGTCCATGCCGTGAATGGGAAACGGCGTGAAGACATCCCAGCGCGAGAAGCCGGCGTCGCGGATCTTTTCCGCCGCGTGCATGATGCCTGCCGGGGTCGTGAACTCGGCGATGATGCCGTATGGTTTCATAGTTCCGTTCATTTCGTCACGTCTCCTGTCACATCTCCTTCATGATCATGCACGCCTTCGTCGCTTTTCGCGCCGCCCAGCGGATGATGCGGATCGGCCTGCGGCGTCACGCCTTTGACTTCCGAGATCGCAATCATCGGCAGGAAGCGGAGGAACAGCAGGAACATCGTGAAGAACAAACCGAACGTGCCAAGGAAGGTGCAGATGTCCACCCACGTCGGCTTGAAGTAGCCCCAGTTGCTCGGCAAGAAATCGCGGTGCAACGACAGCACGATGATCACGAACCGCTCAAACCACATGCCGATGTTCACCAGGATGGAAATAATGAACACGATCCACAGGTTCTGGCGCACTTTCTTGAACCAGAACAACTGCGGCACGACGGTGTTGAAACCCATCATGCAGGCCCAGCCCCACCAATAGGGACCGAACGCGCGGTTGAGAAAGTGGAACTGCTCGCTCGGATTGCCGCCATACCAAGCGATGAAAAATTCCATGCAGTAGGCGTAGGCGACGATTGAGCCGGTCGCCATCGTCACTTTGCACATGATGTCAATGTGCCGCATCGTGATGAGGTCTTCGAGTTTGAACATCACGCGCAATGGCAGCAGCAGCGTCAGCACCATGCCGAAGCCGGAGAAGATCGCGCCCGCCACGAAGTACGGCGGAAAGATCGTCGTGTGCCAGCCGGGCAATTGCGACACGGCGAAGTCCAGCGAGACGATGGAATGCACGGACAAGACGAGCGGCGTCGAGAGGCCAGCCAGGATCAAATACGCCTTTTCGTAATTGCTCCAGTGACGGTTCGAGCCGGTCCAGCCGAGCGAGAACAGACCGTAGCAAAACTGTTTGATCTTGGTCTTGGACCGGTCGCGCAACACGGCGAGGTCGGGAATCAAACCCATGTACCAGAACAACACCGAAACCGTGAAGTAAGTCGAGACGGCGAACACGTCCCACATCAACGGCGAGCGGAACTGCGGCCAGATGTTGTTGGAGTTCGGAATCGGGAAGAGCCACCAGTCGTACCACACACGGCCGACGTGGAGGCCCGGATAAATGCCGGCGCACATCACGGCAAAAATGGTCATGGCTTCCGCCGCGCGGTTCACGCCCGTGCGCCATTTCTGGCGCAGCAAAAAGAGAATCGCGGAAATCAAAGTGCCGGCATGGCCGATGCCGATCCACCAGACGAAGTTGATGATGTCCCAGCCCCACATGACCGGGTGCTGGTTGCCCCAGACGCCGACGCCGGTCGTGATTTGATAGCCGAGCATGACGCCCAGCAAACCGAGCAACATCACACTGGGAATGAAGGACGCCCACCACCAGATCGGCAGCTTGCCTTCGTTGATGCTACAAATCCGGTCAGAAATCCAGCCGATGCTGCGATTATTCCGCACCAGCGGGATGCGCGCGAGATCAGCGGGCACTTCCGGCAATGCTTGCTTGCTCACCTGGGAAACCATTAGTGCGCTCCTTTCTCAGCCGCCGCGTGCTCGTGGGCTTTGCCGGCTTCAGCGTGATGCGCTTCTTCAAACGGGTTTTGGTTGTCGCTCGCCTTCTTGAATTCTTCAAGCGTCAGCGGCGATTGATAATAGTCGGGCATGGCCGGGTTCGGATTTCGCACGCGCGCCAGATAGGTCAGCCGCGGCTTGGTCAGCAGAAAATCCAGCAGGCTGTAGTCGCGTTCCTGCTGCTTCAATTTGGAAACGCGGCTCTCGGGATCGGAAATGTTGCCGAACACAATCGCGCCCGCCGGACACGCCTGCGCGCACGCGGTGGTGAACGAATCGGTCGGCACCACCACGTCGCCGGACGCGCCGGCCTTGACCTTCTGCGCGATCTTCGCGCCTTCGATGCGTTGGATGCAGAACGTGCATTTTTCCATGACGCCGCGCATCCGGACGGTGACGTCGGGATTTTTGGACATCTTGATGAGATCCCATTCGTCGCTCAGGCGCGAACCGCCGGCTTCGGGCTCGAAAGGATTTTTCAACCACGTCAGCAAATCCCATTGGCCTTCCGTGCTGTGCGTGACCGCGTTCGGATAAAACGGACCCTTCAATTCCTTCAACGAACGCTTGTTGAAATCCAAGAAATTGAAACGACGAACCTTGTACGGGCAGTTGTTTGAACAGTAGCGCGTGCCGACACAACGATTGTAAGTCATCATGTTCAAGCCTTCCTCGGAGTGCGAGGTGGCGTTGACCGGGCAGACACTTTCGCAAGGTGCCGATTCGCACATCTGGCAAAGCATCGGCTGCGTGACGACCTGCGGATCATCAATCCAAAGATCAAACTGCTGTTTCTCTTCGATTTCGAATCGTTCGTGGTTTTCTGTGAAAAAGTTTCCTGATTTTCTTTTCGCCGGCGCGCCGGCGTAATAACGGTCAAGACGGATCCAGTGCATCTCGCGGCCGCGCTTGACGAGATCCTTGCCGACGATCGGAATGTTGTTCTCGCTCTGGCACGCCATCATGCACGACGAGCAGCCCACGCAGGAGTTCAGGTCAATGGACATGCCCCATTGGTGATGGGCTTTTTCCTTGGCCTTGTCGAACGGGTTCGGATAAAGCGGCGCCTCGATCGGCGGCTTCTCCGCGTTCATGCTCTTGGCGAAACCGGGATGTTCGCGGAACTGTTCCAGATTCGCCTCGCGGATAATCGGACGGCCTTCCATGGACCAATGATCCTGCGTGCAGGCGATCACGTAAGTCGAACCCGTCTTGCGAACAGTGGCACCAACGAGAATTGAACCACCGGTCGAGGTCAACAATGGATAGGCATTGAAGCCCACGCCGTGACCGACCCGGCCGGATTTTTCACGGCCATAACCCAGCGCCAGCCCGAGCGTGTTGTCCGCCTGGCCCGGCTGCACCCAGATTGGCCCGGTGACGCCGCGGTCGCCGAGTTTGACTTCGACCAGTTCGCCATTTTCAACGCCGAGGTCGCCGGCGGTTTTGCGGCTGACGAGCACGACGTTATCCCAGACGTGTTTTCCAACCGGGTCGGGCATTTCCTGGAGCCAGCCGTTGTTGTTGTAACGTCCGTCGTCCACGCTGTAATCCGCGTGCAAAATGACTTCGAGCTTGTCCTTGGAAGCCACGCTGACTTTCGTGTCGGCCAGCCCTTTGGAAATCGCGGCCTGGTTCAGCGAGAAGCTGACCGGCTTGGCGGCGCTGTTCTGCAAGAAGCCTTGGAAAAGAAAATTTTTCCACTCGGTTTCAAAATCGCCCATGGCGTAACCGGCGAAGGTCGCGCGAACCAAGTCATGCGCCTTGACCACGCTCTCGCCGGCGATGCGGGCCAGCACTTCGATTTCCGTCCAAGCACCAAACAGCGGTAAAATCAGAGGTTGGACCGGCACGAGCGTGCCGTCGCTGGTGAACGCGTCGCCCCAGGATTCGAGAAAATGCGCGAGCGGCAGATGCCAGTCAGTGGCGCGTTTCGTGACTTCAAACGTTTCGTCCTCGTAATACGCGAGACGCACAACGCTCTTGGCTTTCGCTTGAGCTGCGGCCCAGTTCACATCCGCCGGAGCGTTGTAAGCCGGGTTGCCGCCGAGAATGACGAGTGTCTCAACCTGACCGGCGTTCAGCGCCGTGGCGAGTTCAACGATGCTGCCTTCGCCCGTGTCCGGTGCGACGTGGAACTCAACCGTCTTGCCGACATTGCCGAGAAAAGCATTGATTGCGTGCGCAAACAAATGAACTTCCAAAGGCTGGCGATGACCAACGACGACGAGACTTTCGCCTCGATGTGCCAGCAAGTCTTTCGCACATTCGGCAATCCACTTCACGGTTGTTGCATCCAGTGAGTTTTCCTGTGCTACCCCGACGAATTGCCAGCTCAGTTTGCTGCCAAGAAGTTTGGCCAGATTTTGCACCGCGCTCGACGGAATCCGCAGGCGATGATCGGCGTTCATGCCGGTCAGCGACATCAGGGCTTCGACGACGTACAGCCGGTTCATCGAGTCTTCCGGCTTCTCAATTTTGCGGCCGGCGGTGAAACGGCGGATGTTGTTGTGAACGTCCTCTTCCGCACCGATGAAATCGCAGTCGAGCGAGACGATGACTTTCGCTTTGTCGTAATTGAACTTCGGCTTCACCGGCGCACCAAACGCCAGGGTTGCCGCGCGGCGGTGAATGCCCAAGTCCAGCGGCTCATAGCTGTACCAGCGCGCTTTGGGAAATTTCTTCGTGATCAGCTTTTGCAGCCGCGCCCGCGTCGGCGAGGTGTTGTGTTCCAGCAAAAAGCTGAGGCCAGCACCGCCATTGGTCGCGGCGGTTTTTGAAAGCTCATTGAGCGCGTCCATCGCCTTTTCCGGCGCGGCGTTGTTGCCACCGACGGTGAAACGGCGGGAACGATCAGGATCGTAAAGTCCCAGAATGGAAGCCTGCGTGAAACGATCGGTGCCACCATTGCTGTCAGGATGCTTGGCGTTGCCTTCCAGTTTGACCGGACGGCCTTCGTAGGAACGCACGACCAACGGAACCGCCGCGCCGCGTGTCGGCATGGCGGTGGCAAAATATTGGGAAGTGCCAAAGACGTAGTTTTCCGGCTGTTTACCGAAGGGTTCCAGCTTTTCTTCAGGACGACGGCAGCCGCTCGATGCAAGCCCCACGCCCGCCAGCATGAACGAGGCAGACATGATTTTGACGAAGTGACGGCGGGAAACCGCATCCATCTCATCGGTGGCACCGGCGGGAAATTCGCGCTCCATCCACTGACGGAACTCCGGCGTGTCGGCAAGTTGATCGGTGCTGCGCCAGTACTTCCGGCCAAATTCAGGTTCGGGACAAATGGGAGGAATGGTTTTCATCGGTGACAGGCCCCGCAGCTTTGCAGCGATTCAACCTTCCACTGCTTCAACTTCTCGTTGCCAAAAGCGAGTTGGGCGGTTTCGGATTCCGGCTGCCATTTCAAATCAGTGACCTTGTTCACCGGCCGCAATTTGGTTTCGGGGTGGCGATGACATTCGAGACAGAACGCCATGCTGAACGGTTTGGCGTGATACACTTCGTCCATCTGGTCAATGCGTCCGTGACATTCCACGCAACTGATGCCGCGCGTGACGTGAACGGAGTGGTTGAAATAGACGAAGTCCGGCATCTTATGGATTTGAATCCATTGAATCGGCTTGCCGCTCGCGGCACTTTCACGAACCAGCGCGAGACGCGGATCGTCTTTCAGGACTTGGTTGTGACAGTTCATGCAGGTGGAGGAGGCGGGGATGTTGGAGAACCAGGATTTGTCCACGCCGGTGTGGCAATAACGGCAGTCCACACCGAGCTGGCCGGCATGAATGGCGTGCGAGAAGGCGACGGGCTGAATGGGTTGATAGCCGACGCGGGTGTACTTGGGCGTGAAGTAATACCACACGCCTGCCGTCACCGCTCCGCCGACGAGCAACCCGCCGATAATGATCAATATCGGCAGCCGGTTGGTCCACTTTGGAAAAATCGCTGACATTTCAAATCGTCGTTAACCAAGTCCTGACTGATTACCAAAACTCAAACTGCGTGCTCCTGCGGGGAGCGTTCTGCTTGTGAGAAACACCAGCCGTTGATTGCCTTTTACACGGCGAAAATTGGTGCGCGTCTTCCGAAATCAAGCCCGCGAAAACCGTTGCTGGCAATGAATCGTCCGACCCAGACCGGGGGAATCTAAGAAGTGCGCGCCGTCGCTGCAAGAAAAGTTTGTGAAATTTTTCACGTTTTCTTTCAACGTAATGATTCCCATTAGCTGGAAAAGCTTGGAGCGCGTCCGAAAACGTCCGCCGCCCTTGTTTCTTCGGCCTTTAATGTTGATTGGTTTCATCGCTCCAAACGGGGCGGCGGCAAAAGCCCGCAACCCCTTTCACACCGTGACGCTCGAGGTCGGAGTTTTCTTCCCGCTGCAAATGGGGTTGCGGCGGGAAGTGCCCTTCGCGAGGGAATGTGCTGGAGGCAAATACTGCCCTGAACGACGGAAGTTTGGAAATTAGAAACATCCATTCTATTCCAAGCAGGACAGAATTGCCTTGGTTTAATAATACAGGCGTGGCAATGTCCGGATCGGAATGCAGCGTAGCCGATGACATTTCTTCATGGCAGGACACCTGCTGAATTTGCGGCAGCGACAAAAGTATTTTTGAGAATGAAGACGCAGCTATGCAACTGATGGAACGAACCGCGAAATCCGGGATTGCTAAATAGGTATTGTTTATGATTGGGGGACGAGTTCGCCGCCACATTTGCGGACGAGGAAGAGCAGGATGCTGGCCGCCAAGTTTGCCTTTGATTTGCTGTCGCTGTGCGTTTTGCGTTTGAGGCGGGCCAGA
>JANYDP010000597.1 GCA_025363535.1 Verrucomicrobiota bacterium
AAGTTCTACTTCACGCCTGGCGATCTCGGCTTTCTGACCTTCGACACGCCGGCGGCCAAGGTGGGTACGTTGATCTGTTGGGACCAGTGGTATCCGGAGGCCGCGCGGCTCACGGCCATGCGCGGCGCCGAAGTGCTCACCTATCCGACCGCGATCGGCTGGCACCCCCAAGAAAAGGCCGAGTACGGCGCGGCGCAATTGTCTGCCTGGCAGACCATCCAGCGCAGCCACGCCATCGCCAATGGCTGCTACGTCTGCGTGCCCAACCGCATCGGCCACGAAAAAATCGAAGGCGTGGGCGGCGCTGGCCTGGAATTCTGGGGCCAAAGTTTTGTCGCCGGCACCTCGGGCGAAATCCTCGCCAAAGCCAGCGCGGATAAGGCGGAAACCCTCATCGTCCCGCTCGACTTGAAAAAGGTGGACACCACGCGCACGCACTGGCCGTTCCTGCGCGACCGGCGGATTGACGCGTATGGCAACCTGACGAAGCGGTTGGTGGATTGAATTCAAAGCCACGATGAAAAGTAGGCCGCGATTTTTAGGTGCTTGTCGCAAAGCAAAAAGTTGATCAACCAGAGTTGAAGAAAAAATTGTTAGCAATGAAATATCTTGGCAAGAAGCGTTGGCCATAATCACTTCATCCACCACGCAGATCGAACCAAAATGGTTCTTTGCCAAATGTGCAGAGAAAATTACCACTCGCCGCACCATGAGCGTTGCTCAAAATGTGCGGGTATTCAATCTTCAGGTTTCAACCAAATTCCATAACGACGTGAAATACGCTTGGATCACTGGCGTGAACGGGCTGGTTGGAAATTATTTTGTCCAGGCCGCTTTTCGCGATTTGCGACCGGCTTGACGCCCTCGCCGGCCGCCACTAACTTCAACCCACCATGAAAGCGACCCTGGAACAAGTTGCGGAAGAAGCGTTGAGATTGTCGTTGTCCGACCGCTCCGCACTGACACGGATCTTGATTCAAACCCTCGACCCCGAACCCGCCGAAGACACAGCGGAAGTGCAACAGGCCTGGCAGGTGGAGGTTGAAAAGCGCGCGGATGAAATCCTGTCCGGCCGCGTTAAAACCGTTCCCGCCGATGAAGTGTTTGCCAAGCTGCGCGCCAAATACGGATGAAGCCCGTCGAGTTTCATCCCGCAGCAACGGCGGAATTGGACGCGGCGGTCGGATATTACGAACAGTGCGTGCCGGGATTGGGAATTGATCTGCGGAGGGATGTTGAAACAGCCGCGAAACAGATCCAGGCCGCACCTTCGCGCTGGCTGCCGTACAGCAAACGAACCCGGCGCTTTCTCATCCGGCGTTTTTCTTATCTGGTCATCTTCCTTGAACTGGCTAACAAAATTTTGATCGTCGCGGTCGCGCATGGCAAACGTCGTCCCGGCTACTGGCATGACCGCATCTGACTTTTCATCTGGCTGCAAACTAAAACCACCAGCAGTCGCCGCCAGCACATTTCACAAAATGATTTTGCAAGCGCGCCCGATTCAGACAAACTCCTTGAAATAATAATGATCAAGCTGCTTTCCATCCTGTTGATCGGCCTCGCCTTCGAATCCACGGGTATCGTGTATTTGAAGAAGGGCATGAATCAAATCGGGGAAGTGAAGGTGGCCGGCGTCGGTGAGGCGATCCAATTGCTCAAAGTCGGGATCACGAATTACCAGATCATTCTGGGCGTCTTTTTTCAGGCGCTCTTTTTCGCGTGTCTGCTCTTCCTCATGTCCAAGAGTGACATCAGTTTTCTGTGGCCGTTGACATCGCTGACGTTTGTTTTTTCAACGCTGGCGGCGATGTGGTTTCTGGGGGAAACCGTTTCGTCCGTGCGCTGGGTGGGAATTGTTTTCATCCTGATCGGGGCGGCGTTCATTAGTTACAGCGAACACACCAAGAAGAAGGATGCGCCGCCGCCGGCGACGGCGGCGGGCCGGGTCAGCCCGGAATAATTTTTACGAGCGTCGCGGCCAGCTTGAGCGCGGCGGACGCGCAGCGCTTTTGAAACTGTTTCAACGGCGCGATCTTGCCCGGGGATTTCACCAGCGCGCCGGTCAGCTTGAGATAGCTCATCTTCTGGTTGGCCGTCATCAGCTTGTTGAAATCGAGCGGCAGGTCTTCCTCCGCCGCATCCAAAATCACCCGCACGGTGGCATAGGGAATGCCGGCGTCGTTGCAGATGGCGCCGATGGCCGCCGATTCCATCTCCACGACGTCCGCGCCGGTGGCTTTGCGCAGGGCGCGCTTCTCCAGAGCGGTCACCGCCACGCGGTCCGCGCAATGAAATTTCACACTGAACGCGCCCAGACCGAGCAGCGTGCTTTCGATGTCAGGTTCCGCCGTGTCGAACACGACGGTTTCCGCCGGCAGCAGCGGGCTTAAACCGCCGGCGAACCCGCAGCTTAACACGAGCGCGGGCCGCGTCTGTGACAGGGCCTTGCGGATTGCCGTTTCCGCGTTTTTTTTGCCCATGCCGGTGAGCAGCACCTGGGAGCGCGGCCGGCTGACGAGGATTTTTTGAAACATGGCCGCCTCTTCTTGGACGGCAAAGCAAACAAGGACGGGTGGGAGTGCCATAATTTTGTTCAGTCCGTTTTATTCAACCAGCCGTTGAAACGCAACCATTCTTCGAGGTGCTTCGGCCACTCGGCGGTCGGGCCGTATTGCGGATCTTGACTGTTGCCGTGCGAGCCTTGCGCATAGACATGCATCTCCGCCGGCACGCCCGCATCGCGCAACGCCTGATAAAAGTGCAGTGAATTTTCCACCGGCACGGTCTTGTCGGCCATGGTTGCGGCGAGGAACATGGGCGGGGAATCTTTGCGGACGTGTTTCTCCACGGAGAGTTCGGTGAGTACTTCCGGCTTCGGAGATTTGCCGAGCAAGGCGTCGCGCGAACCTTTATGGACGAACGAATCCGCCATGGTAATCACGGGATAAATCAACACGGCAAAATCCGGCCGCGCGCTCACGGCATCCAGGTCCGCGCCAGTTTTTCCGTCAGGCGAATCCCAGAGCGTCGCCGCACATGCCGCCAGATGTCCGCCCGCCGACGCGCCCATCACCCCGAGGCGATTGCTCTGGATGCCAAATTCCGCCGCGCGCGAACGCACCAGCCGCATGGCGCGCAGCACGTCCTGCAATGGGGCAGGATGGCCGTAGTCGGAGAGGCGATACTTGAGCATGAAAACCGTAAGACCTTCCGCAGTCATCTGCCTTGTGAGACTCCCACCATCACTGGGCACGCTGATGCGCACGTAACCGCCGCCAGAGCAGAAGATCACGGCGGTGCCGGTGGCGTTGGTCGGGTCAGGAGCAAACACCAGCAACGAGGGCTTTTGAACACTGATGATGCGGTTGTCCACGATTTTTTCGCCGGACAGGTTGGTGTTCAGATTCGGCACACCCTCCGGCCACAACTCGATGACTTTCGGTTCGGTCGCACGGGCAGTCCGGCAGGCGACTAAAATAAAAACCAGCCGGATGAAAATCCTTCTCATAAAAATCTGCTTCATTTGATCCCCGCCAGCCGTTCCTTCCTGATGTTGTAGAGCAGCACTGTGGCCTTCACGTCGCGCAGACAGTATTCGGCGATCTCGCGGTACTGCCCGGCGGCAATCATGTCGCCCATGTCCATGCCGGTCACGCCTTGGCTTTTGGGTGACTCGATGCCGAACGCCTTGCAATAAAAATCCAGGTTAAATTTCCGCGCCGCGCCTTCACGCCCGCTGACGTTGTAAAAGGAAAACTGCTCGGCCAGATCGCAATGTGGCTCGACGGCGTAGCGGTAGCCCAGCCAATCCTTGCGTGAAATCGGCACGTTGAGCAACGCGGAGCGCAGATAAATGAACGGCACATCAAAGCCGCGCCCGTTGAAGGTGGCGATGGAATCGTAGTGCTTGGCCACATCCCAGAACGCGGTGAGCAGTTCCACCTCGTCCACGCACGGCACGAACTCCACCGGCCCGGCCTCGCCCGGCTCCTCGTCGTAATCCTCCGCCGTGAACAGCACCTGGCCGCGCTGCGTTTCAGCATTAAGCATGGCGATGCAGACCACCTGCGCGGTGAACGGCCAGAGACTGAACATGCGCTGAATTTCCGCGTGCTTGGTGGCGCGTTCCGTCTCATCGGAGATTTTCGCCGCCTCGCGGAAAAGATATTCCTGCTGCACCTCGTCGAAGTTTTCAACGGGCAGCGCGGTGGTTTCGATGTCGAATACGAGCTTGGCCATATCATCGTAGCGGCGTCTCGGTAGAGCGCCGCAAATTTTCTTGAAACAGCGGCGCT
>JANYDP010000051.1 GCA_025363535.1 Verrucomicrobiota bacterium
AAGATTTTACCATTACAAAATTCAACGTCGCCGGCAACCAGGCCGCGTTGACGTGGAGGGGCGGACGCGCCGGCTATCAGGTGCAAACACGCCCGGAGTTGACCGCAAAATGGGTCAATGTTGGCAGCCCCACGAGCAACACCAACGCCACCGTGCCGATCACCGGGGCGGCCGAGTTCTTCCGGGTCGTCTCTGATTACACCGCTCTCTATCAAGTCTTGTTCGACGCCACATGGAGCCAGGCCACGCATCCGACCAACTGGCCCGCCAACGCCCACTGGTCCGGATTGGTCGGCGGCGTGCATCATGGTGCCGTTCATTTTTTCCGGCTGGGTGAAACGTCCAGTGAAGGCATTCGCCGGATGGCGGAACTGGGACAACAAGCCGCGTTGCTCGCGGAAGTGGCGGCGGCGCAAACCAACGGCACCGCGCTCTTTCAGTTGGCCGGCTCGGGCCTGACTTCCAGCCCCGGCTCCCGCCCGCTCCTGTTTCCCCAACCGATGAATCGCGACTACCCGCTGGTCACGTTGTGCTCCATGATTGCGCCCAGTCCCGACTGGTTCGTCGGCGTGGACAGCGTGAGCCTGATTGAGAACGACCAATGGGTGAGCAACAAAGTCGTCACACTCTACGGCAACGATGCCGGCACGGACAGCGGTGTCAGCTATGCCTCGCCCGATCTGGTGACGGTGCCGCGCGGCGGCGCCACACAGTTCACCGGCTTTCCCGCCATCCAGAACGGCGTCATCGTGCCGTTCGGCACTTTCACCTTTACCCGGCTGGACTGATTGCGGCGACCGTTCAGCGCAACTGCCGCTTCACGTAGGCGTTCATCTCCGCGAGAATTTCCAGATCCAGCGTTACCTTGTGGCCGCGCGGCTCACGATCCATCTGGAAAATTTCGTCACTGCCAAGTTCGGCGAGCCGCTGGCGGAGCACCTTCATCTGGTGCAAGGCCTCCGGCGCTTCGCTGCAATTGATCGTCAGGAAAAGCGGCACCGTCGAGTTCGTCAGATAATCCAGCGCGCCGTGACGACGCCACACGTCAAGGTTCGCGTCACGTTCGCCCCAGGTTTTCACAAAGCGCGGCAGCATCTTGTCGGCCGGCAACAAATTCAAATACGTAAAGCGCCCGGACATCACCACCGCGCCTTGCACTTCACTGCTCACGCCGATGTTCTCGCCATGGCCCTCGAACTCTGCCATGCCCGCCGTCGTCGCCAACATCAACGCCATCCCGCTGCCGCGTGAAAATCCAACCGGGGCAATCTTGCTGTTCAACCCGAGTTTTTCGCCCTCGACGCGCAGCGTGCGGATGGCAGCTTTGATTTTCCACGCACACTCCGGCATCGCGTCAAAACCCTTGTACGGCGCGGCGACCGGATGATCCGCCATCGCGACGGCGAAGCCTTCCGTCGCCAACCCGTCAAGCAGGGTGTCGCTGCAAATGGAAAGCGACGTGTTGCCGAAACGGTTTTGGTTGTCGCACGAAAATTCGATGACCGCGCCGACCGGTTGCACGGGCTTGGACGGATAGATGATGTCCATCGCCAGCGTGCGGGCGGTGTCTTTGAAGTAGATGACGTCGCGTTTCAAGCGGCAGCCTTCCGGCACGATGAACAGGTGCGCGTCATCGAGTTTGTATTGCGCGAGAAGTTTTCTGGCCCGCAAGTCGTCGCGCAATTTGCCAAGGGTGCGATTGAGAAACGGCACGCGAGCTTGCGGGTGTTTCGCGAAATCCACCGTCACGACCAGAAAACCGTCCGCCCGAAAATCCTGGAGAATGGCGTCATCGCTTTCCGTACCGACACGGGGCGAGGCAAGGTTCCGAAGGTAAAAAACCGCCGGCAAGGTGCGGTTGGTTTGCACGCCGATTGGCTCAAGAATTTCCAAAGCCAAAACCTGGCCTGATTCGCTGCCCGGCCATTCCGCGCGAACGGGTGCGTTGCTCTGGGCAAGCAGTGTGGACGTGAAGATGGCGAGCGACGTCAGCAAGGAAACAAGGAGCTTCATTGGGCTTGGGGTAATTGCTTGAGTTGCCCGCTAAACACATATTGCCCGCCCGGCTTTGTTTGCAAGTCGAACACCTGCCCGCCCGAGCGGAGCTTGCATGGCTGGCCGAGCTTCGAGTGAACTGTCACTTTGGTGAGCGCACCATTTTCCCAGGCGAGATCCACTTCAAAACCACCGCGAGCGCACAAACCTTTCACCGAACCCGTCGGCCACGCCTTCGGCAGCGCCGGCAGCAAATTCAGAATTCGGATTTCGTCATTTGAGTTTCGGATTTCTGCAAGGTGACTTTGCAACAACATCTCCGCCACGCCCGCCGTTGCGCCAAAGTTTCCGTCAATCTGAAACGGGCCGCACAAATCGAACAGATTCGGCAGCGTGCGTTTCTGCAACAGTCCGCTGAATTGGCGGAAGGCGAAATCCCCGTCGCCCACGCGCGCCCAGAGCGGCATCCGCCACGCGAAACTCCAGCCGGTGCTCCCTTCGCCGCGCCACTTGAGCAGGAGCTTGGCGGCGGCAAAAAGATTGGTTTGAACCGGGGTGATGTCGCAGCCGGGAAACAGTGGGAACAGCGGTGACAGGTGACGATGATTGTTGTTCGGCACGTCCACATCTTCGAGCCACTCCTGCAGTTGACCGTATTTGCCAATCTGGTCGGGCGCAACCTTGGCGCGGACAGCGGCGAGTTCCGTCACGAACTTTTTGTCCCGGTCCAAAATTTTTGCGGACTCAATGGTCGCATCCATCAAAGCGCGGATGATCTGGTGATCCATGCTCGGCCCCATGCAAAGCGAGCCTTGCTCCGGCGAGAACGAAGGCCCGCTGATGAGCCAGCCGGTCTTCGGATCTTTCACGAGATAATCCATGAAGAACTCAGATGCGCCCTTCATCGCCGGATAGGCGCGTACGAGAAATTTTTTGTCGCCCGTGAACAGGTAATGTTCCCAGAGGTGATAGCACAGCCACGCGCCACCGGTGGGCCAGATGCCGTCAATGTTGTTGATGGGCGCGGTGCCGCGCCAGTGGTCGGTGTTGTGATGCGCGACCCAGCCGCGGGCGCCGTACTGTTTCTTCGCCGTGCGTCCGCCGCTGATGACGAGATCGTCAATTAAGGCGAACAGCGGCTCGGTGCACTCGCCCAGATTGGCGGTTTCGGCAGGCCAGTAGTTCATTTCGAGGTTGATGTTGATGGTGTACTTGCTTTCCCACGGCGGATTGAGTTCCTCGTTCCACACGCCCTGCAAATTCGCCGGCTCGCCGCCGGGCCGGCTGCACGCGATGAGCAGGTAACGACCGTATTGAAAATGCAGCGCGGCGAGCGCGGGATCGCTTTCGAGTCCGGCGTTTTTTACGCGACGCAACCGTTCGTCGGTCGGCAAATCTTCGTTTTCATTTCGACCTACATCGAGGCTGACGCGTCGAAAGAGTTGTCGGTGATCGGCGAAATGATCCGCCAGCACGTCGGAAAACTTGCGCGTGCTCAACTTGTCCAGATCTTCCGCGCAACGCCCGGCCGGGTCGGCGCTGATGTCTTGAAAGTTTTTGAAACTGGTCGCCGCCACCAACTGCATTTCGACTGAGTCCGCATTTTCGACGATGATGACGTTGTTGTTCGTCGAAATTTTCCCGCCAAACGCCATGACTCGAACACGCGATTCGAATCGCAAGCCGTCGTCCTGCACGCGCCCGGTCAACGCAAGCGTTCCAGCGGCGACGTTAGTCACAATTTTTTCCGCAGCGATGACGCGAGTTTGCGAGTTTGTGTGCGGACTATCCATTCGCAACGTGAAGTTGATTTGCCCCGGCTTGGTCGCGTAGATCATCAGAACGATGGCGCGATCCGGATGACTGGCATACGCCGAGCGGACGAACGTCACGTCGCCAACATCATACTTCACGCTCGCGATGGCCGTATCCAAATCCAGTTCGCGCTGATAGTTCGTCGCGTTTTCGTGGCCGGGAAAGTGGAGGCGCAGATCGCCGAACGGCTGGTAAGGCAACTGCCGGACGGGGTCGCTGAGAAATTTTTCCCGGGCGAGCGTCGTGGCCTCCTTGGTTTTCCCCTCCGTAAGCAGACGGCGGATTTCGCCAAG
>JANYDP010000054.1 GCA_025363535.1 Verrucomicrobiota bacterium
TCTGCCAGTTGTAGCGCGTCTCGGAGTTGCCGCCCGAACGATGCAACGGCGCGTTCAGATCAAGCAACTGGTTTGACGAGATGGCAAACGCCGTCCCGTAAATCAGCGGGCTGATGGCGTGCCGATTCGCCTGGGCATCAATGGAAATCACGGCGAGTCGGTTCGTGACGACCGGAGCGCCGGTTAGGCTCATGTCGTCCACGTAGAAAGTGGCCAAGGCTGCGCCAGTGCGGTTTTGAATCGAGAACCGTGAGAAGTTCGGCTGCCCAGCGACCCCAACGCCGCCATCGAAAGCGTGATTTGCTGCCAGGTATTCGCGGTGAGCGTCGGAAGACTCACCGCAGACTGACCGACCCCACCTAGCTCCGCATAAACCTGCAACTGCTGCCCGCCGCTCGCACCGCCATTGATCCAGAACGTCAGGCTCGTGTAGGCGCTGGCGTCAATATCAGCGTGATGCAGGGACAGCGCGCTGCCGCCAGCCGTAATGGTGGCGCTGATCGCGCTCGTGCCGGAATGGACGTAGGTGCCGCCGTACGCGAAATCCAAAGTCGTGTACCAACTCCAATTCTCCCAACTGTTCTGGATCGAATCGGTGTAGATGGCCAGCCCATTCTGCGCGGCGGCAAAATGGGCGGTAGCCAACGCGAGTGCTCCGGCGAGAATAATTGGTCTCATGCGGCTTCAGTGCAATTTGAATTTGTAATTCGTGAACATAATCGGAAATTGCCCGCGACGCCATGCCATCTAAAGTGATGACGTGGGGAAAGGCCTTGAACAATCTGACTGGAATGGATGAAACTCATGCAGTATGCCGTCGGCAATCCGATTAACTGACTGTCTCCCAGCAAAACACCCATGAACCAGACAAGGCGTACCTCCTCGTGGCCGGGGGGATTGATTTTGTCGGTGCTGTCCGCACTGAGCGGCATCGCCGCTGACCTGCCGTCGCCCCCCCGCCTTGAACCCTTGCCTGCTGGCGACACAGCCTTAGTCGGTGACGCGGTGTGTGCGGCGTGCCATCAGGACAAGGTCGGTGCCTTTCACCAAACGGCGCATTACCGCACCTCGCAACCGGCGACGAAGGATTCGATTCACGGAACATTCGGCCCGGACGGAAAAATTTTCCGAACCGGAGACACGAATCTGATTTTCGAGATGAGCGCCCCGGCGGCCGGTTTTTTTCAGAAGGCCGTGCGGACGGTTTCGCCCACGCGCATCGGCCATCGCGAAGAACGATTCGATGTGGTCATCGGCTCGGGTCGCAAAGGGCAGACCTACGCGTTTTGGAAAAACAATCTGCTCTATCAACTGCCGGTTTCATACTGGACCGCGCTGGATGCATGGGTGAACAGTCCGGGCTACCCCGATGGCGTCGCCAATTTCGAACGGCCCATAACACCGCGTTGTCTGGAATGTCACGCCACGACGTTTGCGTCACTCGCGCCGCCGACCAACCGCTACAACCCCGCCAGTCTGGTGCTGGGGATTACTTGCGAGAAGTGCCACGGGCCGGGCGGCGAACACACGGCGCGGTTTCGTTCCCCGATGCCGCCGAAATTGCGCGCCGCCTTTGCCATTCTCAATCCAGCGGCCTTTTCCCGCGACCGCCAAGTGGACGCCTGCGGTTTCTGTCATGCCGGTGGCGGGAAGCCGATCACACTCGCGCTGACATTTGTGCCGGGCGCTGAGTTGGACAAGTATTTTGAATTCCCCAAGCCCGATCCTAAAACTCCCGTGGATGTGCATGGCAGTTCGGTGCAACTGCTGGAACGAAGCCGCTGCTTCCAGTCGAACCCAACGATGACGTGCAGCACCTGCCACAATGTTCACGGACCGCAGCGCGATCTGGCCGCCTTCGCCGCAAGCTGTCTGACCTGCCACAAGATTGAGAAGTGCGGCCAGTTTCCCAAGCTCGGCCACAAGATTGACACGCAATGTGTGGTCTGCCACATGCCGCTGCAAACCACTTCGCTGATCGTTTCCACGGTGAACGGTAAAAGTGTGCGGCCCGAGGTGCGCAACCATCAGATCGGGATTTATCCAGAGGTCTCGCTGCCTTGACGTGTGGTTGGCTGCTTCTGCCTCTGGTGCGCAGAACAACGGAACTACGGGTGGGTTCGGCGCGGTCGTTGACCAGGGTTCTTGCCTGCGGCAATGGAAATATTCCGATGGCACCAAACTAATCAAAAGGGTAATTTTTCCACGCAGGGTGGGTTGCGGCTCCATGAATCCAAACGATCAATCACGGTCGCCCGTCACCGTCGGCGAATGTTTCCAATGCCGATACTGTTGCTTGGATTCACGGATACGGTGGAAAAGAAAGCCGGTAAAATAAAATCGCGCGCGGTCGAAGTCTTGGGTGTCGTCAGAATTTACGACACACGTTGACCTCGTAAGGTGGCGTCGTTATCGGCAGACTTCGTAGATGCAACCAACCCTTTCGCAACCCTGTCTTGAGCAGGCCCTCGGCTGACTGCGCCAAGATAATTTCATGAAACTCCACGCCTTGGACATCGGCATCATCGTCGCCTATTTCGTCACCGTCATTCTCGTTGGTCTCTGGGTTTCACGGCGCGGTTCAAAAGATTTGGATTCTTACTTTCTCGGCAGCAAATCTTTGCCCTGGTATTTGCTCGGCGTGTCCGACGCCTCCGGCATGTTCGACATCAGCGGTACTATGTGGCTCGTGTCGGTGCTTTTTCTTTACGGCCTGAAAAGCATCTGGCTGCCGTGGGTCTGGCCGACGTTCAACCAGATTTTTCTGATGATGTTCATGAGCGCGTGGCTGCGGCGCTCCAACGTGCTGACCGGCGCGCAGTGGATGCAGACGCGTTTTGGTAATGATCGCGGCGGAACGCTCGCGCACCTGAGCGTGGTTTTCTTCGCGCTGGTCAACGTCATCGGCCTGCTCGCGTACGCGTTCAAGGGCATCGGCAAGTTCGCCTCCGGTTTGCTGCCGTGGCATTTCACGAGCGCGACCACGGGCGTCTTCACCGACGATAATATCTACGCGATGATTCTCATGGGCCTCACCTCGCTCTACGCCATAAAAGGCGGCATGGTCAGCGTGGTCATCACCGAGGTCATGCAGTTCACCATCCTCACGCTGACGGCGCTCACCATCGGCGTTATCGCCATCATCAAAGTTTCGCCCGCGATGATCGCGCACAACATTCCCGACGGCTGGATGAACCCGTTCTTCGGCTGGACGCTCAAACTCAACTGGGACGGCATCCTCAACACCGCCAACGCGGCGATAAAAAATGACGGCAACGAAATGTTCTCGATCATCTTCGGCCTGATGTTTTTCAAAGGCGTGCTCGCCAGCCTCGCCGGCCCCGCGCCGAACTACGACATGCAACGCATCCTCGCCACCCGCAATCCGCGCGAGGCGAGCCTGATGAACGGCATGGTGACGGTGGTGCTCATGTTTCCGCGCTACATGATGATCGCGGGCATTACCGTGTTGGCTCTTGCTTTCTGTATGCCGGACTTGCAGGCGCAGGCAAAACCGGATTTTGAAAAAATCCTGCCAAACGTGCTTCAATTCATTCCGACGGGCGTGGTGGGTTTCCTGCTCGCCGGTCTGGCCGCCGCGTTCATGTCCAACTTCGCCGCCACGCTCAACGCCGCGCCCGCCTACGTGGTGAACGACATTTACAAACGCTTCATCAACGCGAACGCCGGCGGCAAAAAAGAGGTCGCCATGAGCCGCGTCGTTTCGCTGGTGTTTCTGGTCATCGGCGTTGGTTTTGGAATTTTTTCAAAGAGCATCACGGAAGTCATGATGTGGCTCGTCGGCGGGCTCTATGGCGGCTACGTGTTGGCCAACGTCCTCAAATGGAATTGGTGGCGCTTCAACGGCTACGGTTATTTCTGGGGCATGATGGCGGGCATTCTCAGCGCCATGCTCGTCCCCGAATCTCCGTTCTTCAGCGGCTTTGCGAAAATGTTTTTGGGCCACAGCGTCAGCAACACGCTTTATTTGTTTCCGTTCGTTCTCGGCTGCTCCGCCGTCGGCTGCCTCGCGGGCACGTTGTTGACCAAGCCGGAGGATGACGAAGTGCTGAAGAAATTTTACAAGACCGTAAACCCGTGGGGTTGTTGGGGGCCGATCCGCGAAAAAGTCATGGCGGAAGATCGGAACTTCAAACCCAACTTCAACTTCGTCCACGACATGACCAATGTGGCCGTCGGCATTGTCTGGCAGCTCAGTCTCGTCGCGCTGCCCATCTACATCGTCCTGCAACAGTGGAACTGGGCCGGCGGCATCACGGTGGTGCTCGTGGCCACCTCGGTCTATATGAAGTTCAACTGGTACGACAAGCTGGAGAAGGCCTCCTAAAACTTCGCCGAACAATTTATGAGCATCCCCGCGCTTTCATTCGTTGCCTCCGTTTTCCTTGTCGCCGCGCTCAACGCCGCCGAGCCGTCCTTTGAACATTTCATCACCGCCAAGGGCGAGCAGTTGTTCGACGGCCAAGAGCCGTATCGTTTCATGTCGTTCAACCTCCCGAACCTTACTTACACCGAGGACGACATGCGGTTCGATCAGCTCGTTCCATTCCGCCTGCCGACGACTTACGAGATTGACGACGCTCTCGCGACGATCCAACAGATGGGCGGACGCGTGACGCGCACCTATGTTTTGTCCGTCGCCAAAACCAACGATCCCGCCGGCCTCCCGCGCCACATTCTCGCGCCCGGCAAGTTGAACGAGGAAGCCATGGTGGTGCTCGACGAAGTGCTGGCTTCCGCGAACCGCCACGGGGTGCGGCTCATCATTCCGTTCGTGGATTTCGCGAGCTGGTGGGGCGGCATCACCGAACTGTCCGCGTGGCATGGCAAAACGAAGGATCAATTTTTCACCGACCCCGAGGTGAAGGCCGATTACAAGCGCATTGTTGAAATGGTCGTCAATCGCGTGAACACCAAGACCGGCGTGCGCTACAAGGACGACAAGGCCGTGCTCGCCTGGGAACTCGGCAACGAACTCCGCGCACCGGTCGAGTGGGTTCGCGAAATGGCGCCGGTCGTCAAGCAACTCGCGCCGAACCAGCTCGTCGCGGAAAGCTATTTCACCGCCAACGACAATCCCGGCGTGGACATCGTGCAGGATCACTTGTATCAGGGCGACCCGGAGAAAATGATCGCGCAAATTCACGAGAGCGTGAAGCGGGCGGCGGGCAAGAAGGTTTATATGGCGGGTGAATTTGGTTTCGTTTCCACCGAAGCCATGCGCGCCATCATGGATGCCATCGTCAAAGCGCCGGCCGTTGCGGGCGGCTTGATCTGGTCGCTGCGTTTTCATAATCAGGACGGCGGTTACTACTGGCATCACGAACCGTGGGGCGGTGATTTCTTCAAGGCGTATCACTGGCCCGGCGGTCCGGCGGGTGCGCCGTACGACGAGCCGCGCTTCATGAAGCTCGTCCGCGCCAAGGCGTATGAAATTCAAAACCGTCCCGCGCCCGCGCTCGCAGCTCCCGCCGCGCCGGATTTGTTCAGCGTGACCGACGGCGGCATCGTGACGTGGCGCGGTTCAGTCGGCGCGGCGACTTACGAATTGCAGCGCGCCGACCAATCCAGCGGCCCGTGGCAGATCGTCGCCTCGCAACTCACCGACGACGCCACCTCGTATCGTCCGCTCGCCATAGATGAGTTCACGCAGGCGGGGCAGGCTTATTTCTACCGGCTGGTCGCGCAGAGCGAAGCGGGCGCGTCCAAGCCCTCAAAAAATTTCGGACCGGTAAAGATGCGTTGCCGCACCCTTGTGGATGAATTTCAAAACACGTTTCTGATCTACCGCAAAGAGGGCAAGCTGGAGGTGAAGAGCAACCAGGCACGCAACTACAAGGAGGATTGCCATCGTCTCTGGGCCACGAATGGCTCATGGATCGCGTATCAGATCACCGGCCGGATCAAAGCCGTGCGCGTGTTCGCCTTCGATGAGAAAGGCGAGGCTGGCCTGGCTTTCTACTCCGGCCACGACGGCGCGAACGGCGACAAGCTGGAAGCGCGTTCGGAGACGTTTTATGCCGGGAAGGAATTGTATAACTACCGCGCGCCCCGGCTCTACACACTGAACGTTGTGCCGGGCGATGCCTCCGGCCTGAGCATCGTGTTCGAGAAGGAAACGCAAATCTCGCGCGTGGAGATTGAATACGAATAATTTCGTGGCAGCCGACGTGAGGAGGCTCTACTTTTTTCAGAATGACCGCAACTGCCACCACCGACCTTGCCGCAAAACTCCGCGAACACCTGTTCGGCCACATCCTGCCCTTTTGGTGCGGCCCGGCGCTGGATCACGAACAGGGCGGCTGGATGGCGTGGCTCTCCAATGACCTCAAGCCCGACCGCACCCAGCCCAAAGGACTCATCGTCAACACCCGCATTCTCTGGACGTTTTCCGCCGCGCACCGCGTCAAACACGAAGCCATTTATCACGACATGGCTGATCGCGCCCTGGATTGGGTGATGAACAAATTCTGGGACGCGAAACACGGTGGCGCATTCTGGCAGCTCAACGACCGGGGAAATGTCATTGACGATCACAAGAAAATTTACGGGCAGGCCTTCTACCTCTACGCGCTGGCCGAGTACCATCAGGCGTTCAACTCCAAACCTGCGCTGGATCGCGCGAAGGAATTGTTTGAGTTGGTTGAGCGCCACGGGCACGACGCAAAAAACGGCGGCTACTTTGAAGTTCTCAAACGTGATTGGTCTGATGCCGGCAGCGAAGCGCGCCTGAGCGACAAGGATTTCAACGCAAAGAAATCCATGAATACCAACCTGCACGTCATGGAGGCGTTCGCCAATCTGTATCGCGTCTGGAAAGAGCCGCGCGTCGCCGCGCGATTGCGCGAACTCGTCCGCGCTTTCCTCGACAAAATCATTGATGCGCGCACCCAGCACTTTGAAGCCTTCTTTGATGAAAAGTGGAAGGTGCTTTCCGACGGATACACCTTCGGCCACGACATTGAAGGCGCGTGGCTGCTCTGCGAGGCCGCCGAGTTGCTGGATGACAAAGCCCTGCTCCATGAAGTCGAAGCCACCGCCGTCCGCATGGCGGAGGTTACACTTGCAGAAGGCATTGCCCTCGACGGTGCGCTTTACTACGAAGGCAAGGGCGGGAAGATCATTGATCCCGGTAAAGAATGGTGGCCGCAAGCCGAGGCGATGGTGGGTTTCGTCAACGCCTGGCAACTCAGTCGCGATGAAAAATTTCTGGCGGCGGCCCGGCGCGTCTGGGACTTCGCCGACCGCAAGCTGGTGGACCACGTTAACGGCGAATGGTTCTGGCGCATCAACGAAGCCGGCCAGGTGGATCCAAAACTTCCCAAAGTCAGTGAATGGAAAGGCCCGTATCACGTCTCCCGAGCGTGCTTGGAAACAATGCGACGACTGGGCTAGAATAATTTTTCCAGCTTGGTAAGCTGCAGTTTCAAATACAACGATGAGTTTGATCAGCAAATTGAACATTTTGATGCTCGCGGGTGTTGCGCTCGCAAGGGTGCCAGCATTGGCGGCGGAGCTTCCTGGCGCGGCGGAGTTTCACCAGAACATCCAGCCCCTCCTCGCCAATTACTGTTTTGATTGCCATGCCGACGGCGCCCGCAAGGGCAACGTGGCCTTCGACGAATTCAAAACCGACCAGACTCTGCTGGAGGATCGCGAGCTGTGGCTGCACGCGCTGAAAAATCTCCGCGCCGGTCTGATGCCACCGCAGAAAAAAGCCCAACCCACGGCGGAGGAAAAAGAACGCATTGCCCAATGGATCAAACGCGCAGTGTTCGCCATTGACCCGCAGAATCCCGATCCGGGCCGCGTCACCATCCGCCGCCTCAACCGCGTGGAATATCGCAACACCATCCGCGATCTGCTCGGCATCGAGTTTGACACCGCCATGGCGTTTCCGCCGGACGACACCGGCCACGGCTTCGACAACATTGGCGACGTACTCACGCTGCCGCCGATGCTGTTGGAGAAATATGTGGTGGCCGCCAACCAGATTGTCAGTGAAGCCGTGCCAGCCGTGTCCAAGGTCGTGCGCGAGCAGTCGGTGGCCGGGCAGCAATTTCATCATGGCGACGACGGGGACGCGTCGCGTAGCGGGCGGCACGGCGGCCTGCGATTGTCGTACTACCAACCAGCGGCAGTCTCGAACACGTTCACGGCGGACCTTGCTGGCAAATATCAACTGGCCGTGGCGTTGATGGTCAATGAAAAATACGTGGACAATGTTTTTGATCTCAACAAATGCCGTTTTATTTTTCGCGTGGATGGAAAGGAATTGTTGAGCAACGAATACGCCTGGGAAGGTGGCCGGGCATATCACTACAACTGCGACGTGGACTGGGCGGCGAGCAACCATGAGCTGTCATTTGAACTGCAACCGCTCACGCCCAACGAGCCGCAGACGCGCACACTTACGATGCAAATCACTTCCGTGAAAGTCGTGGGGCCGATGGCAAAGGAACATTGGGTGCAGCCCAAAGATTATGAAAAATTCTTTCCCAGAAAAGTTCCCGCCGATGCCAGACAGCGACGTGCCTACGCGCGCGAATTACTTGGCGGCTTCGCCCGGCGCGCGTTTCGACGGCCGGTGGAAGCACAGACGTTGGATCGGCTCGTGAGTCTGGCGGAGAGCGTTTACACCCAGCCGGGGAAACCCTTTGAAGCCGGTGTATCCGAAGGTATGATCGCCATATTGTCCTCGCCGCGATTTCTTTTTCGCGAAGAGCGGGCCGAGCCTTCGTCCGCCGGCGTGGCCTATCCGTTGATTGATGAGTTTTCCCTCGCCTCGCGGCTTTCCTACTTCCTGTGGTCGTCCATGCCGGATGAGGAATTGCTGCGACTGGCCGAGGCCGGACAACTTCGAAAAAACCTCACCCCTCAAGTCGAGCGCATGTTGAAGAGCGAGCGCTCGGAGCAGTTCGTCAGAAATTTTATCGGCCAATGGCTGCGCGCGCGCGACATCGAAAGCATTCCGCTGGAACCGCGTTTCGTCCTGGCCCGCGAGGAAAAGTTCGACCCGGAAGCGGATCGCAAGCGCAAGCGCTTCGCCGTGCTCAACGTCAAATCCGACGAACAGCTCACGGCGGCGGAGCGCGAGGAACTGACCAAGATCCGCAATTCCTTCCGCAACTCTTTCCGCCGCACGCCGCGCGCCGAAATGAATGGCGAGTTGCGGCTCGCCATGCGGCTGGAGACGGAAAAATCCTTCGACTACCTCCTGCGCGAAGATCGCAGCCTGCTCGAACTGCTTGATTGCGACTACGCTTTTCTCAACGAGCGGCTGGCCAAACATTACGGCATCACCAACGTCTTCGGTGACGAAACGAGGCTGGTGAAACTGCCCGCCGACAGTCCGCGCGGCGGCATCCTGACGCAAGGCACGGCGCTCGGCGTCACCTCGAATCCGACGCGCACCTCGCCCGTCAAACGCGGCGTGTTCATCCTCGACAGCATTCTCGGCACGCCGCCGCCGCCGCCGCCGCCGGACATTCCGCCGTTGGAAGACGCGGTGAAGGGCTTGACGAACCGCGCGCCGTCGCTGCGCGAAACGCTGGCGGCGCATCGCGAGAACGCGTTGTGCAGTTCGTGCCACAACCGGATGGATCCGCTCGGCCTGGCGCTGGAAAATTTCAACGCCCTGGGCATGTGGCGCGACTCGGAGTTCGGCGAACCGATTAATGCGACCGGAACGCTGATCACCGGCGAAAGCTTCGCGAACATCCATGAATTGAAGCAGGCCCTCGTCAAAAATCACTACACGGATTTTTACCGCACGGTCACGGAAAAGCTGCTAATTTACGCGCTGGGCCGGGGGCTGGAGTATTACGACGTGGAAACCAGCGATCAGATCGTGGCCCGGATCGAAGCGGCGAACGGACGTCCCTCCGCGTTGATCGCGGGCGTGGTGGAATCGTCGCCCTTCCAGAAAATGCGCGCGGTAGATCAAAACGAACCAAAGAAAACAGCCCGGCCAGTGCAGCAACGGGCCGACGCGACAACGAAGCCATGAGCACAAAATCATTCAACACCCCGGCGCGCGCGGCGCAGCGTCATGCGACCTTCACCCGGCGAAATTTCCTGCGCGGTCTCGGCGCGTGCCTCGCGTTGCCGGCCTTTGAATCGCTCTCGCCGTTGAAATTATTGGCGGGCGAATCGTCGCCCGCCGGCAAGCTCGCCACCTCGGCCACCGGTGCCCCGCTGCGCACGGCGTTCGTTTATTTTCCCAACGGCGCGATTCCCGCCGCCTGGTGGCCGACGGGTGATGAAAAGAATTTCCAGTTAAACCGCACCACGCAGCCGCTCGAACCGGTGCGCGAACACATCCAGATTCTCGGCGGCCTGGAAGACCTCAGCGCCCAGCCCGGCCCGGATGGCGGCGGCGATCACGCGCGGGCCAACGGCACATTTCTCACGGGTGTGCGTCTGAGAAAAAGCGCCACGGATATTCGCGCGGGCATTTCGATTGACCAGGCCATCGCCCGCGAGATCGGCCACCTGACACGCCTGCCTTCGCTGGAATTGACCTGCGATTTCAACCGGCAGAGCGCGGGCTGCGACTCCGGTTATTCCTGCGCCTACCAGTACAATGTGTCCTGGAGTTCGCCGACCACGCCGATGACGCCCGAGGCGAATCCGCGCCAGGTGTTCGAACGGTTGTTTGGCGCGGGCGCGGCGGGCGAACGTTCGCTGGAGTTGAAACGCCGTCGCATGGAGCAGCGTTCCATTCTGGATTTTGTGAGGCAGGACGCGCGCGACCTGCAACGCCGGCTGAACCCGCACGATCAGGACAAGCTGGAGCAATACCTCACCGGTGTGCGTGAACTGGAAGGCCGGATTCAACGCGCGGAAAAACTCGGCGACCCCAAGGACCCGGCGCAGGAAACGCCGCCAGGCATTCCGCTGACGTACGCCGAACACATCCAGCTCATGTTCGACACCCTCGCGCTCGCGTTTCAAACGGACTCCACGCGCGTGGCGACACTCATGCTGGCGCACGACGGCAGCAATCGTTCGTTCGCCGAGATTGGAATTCCCGAAGGCCATCACGACTTGTCGCATCATTTCAACGACGCGGAGAAGATTCAGAAAATTTCCGAGATTGACGTGTGGTACGTGAAACAGTTCGCAAAATTTATCGAGCGCCTGCGCGACACAAAAGACGTGGACGGCAATTCGCTATTGCACAACTCCATGATTGTGTATGGCAGCGGCAACGCCGACGGCAACCGCCACACACACGTCAACCTGCCCATCTTGCTCGCGGGCAGCGGTGGTGGAACGCTCGCGCCGGGACGCTATGTCAAGCACGGCTCGAAGCCGGCGACCAATCTCTTCCTGAGCATGGCGGATCGCATGGGAGTGAAAAATCTTGAACGGTTCGGAGATTCTTCCGGCCGGCTCACCAATATTTGACAGCCCCGGGTCATTCACCGTGTCGTGCATTTAGGTGACTGGGCACGCGCCGATGGGTTCATCAAACTGGCGGACGAAAATACTATGAACAGACTTCTCTTACTGGCGGCGCTGGCGTTGGCCACGTCCGCATCCGCGCAGAAATTTGAAAACCTCACACTCACGCCGCCGATGGGCTGGAACAGTTGGAATAAATTCGCGGGGAACATCAGCGAGCAGTTGATCCGCGAAACCGCCGACGCAATGGCAACCAACGGCATGAAGGACGCGGGTTACGTTTATGTCGTTGTGGATGATTGTTGGGAGGCGAAGGAGCGCGACAAACGTGGCGACATCGTGGCCGACCCGAAAAAATTTCCGGGTGGCATGAAAGCACTCGGCGATTATCTGCACGAAAAAGGATTCAAATTCGGCATCCACAATTGCGCCGGCACAAAAACCTGCGCGGGTTATCCCGGCGGACGCGGCCATGAATTTCAAGACGCGCTGACCTATGCGTCGTGGGGCGTGGATTTTTTGAAATACGACTGGTGCGAGCACGGCACGGCCAATGCCGAGGAAACTTACAAGACGATGCGCGACGGTTTACACACCGCCGGCCGGCCGATTGTTTTCAGTTTGTGCGAATGGGGCGACACAAAGCCGTGGTTGTGGGCGACGAACATCGGCCATCTCTGGCGCACGACGGGCGACATCTACAATTGTTTCGACTGCCTCTACGACCACGGCAGTTGGAAATCCTGGGGCGTGCTGCAAATTCTCGACCTGCAGGATGGCCTGCGCGAATACGCCGGGCCGGGTCATTGGAATGATCCCGACATGCTCGAGGTCGGCAACGGGATGCTGGTGAACGAAGAACGTGCGCACTTCTCGATGTGGTGCCTGCTGGCCGCGCCGTTGATCGCCGGGAACGACATGCAGAATATGAGCACGGCCACGCGTGAAATTTTACTAAACCCGGAAGCCCTCGCTGTGGATCAGGACCCGCTGGGCATTCAGGGCTTCAAATACTCGGCCAAGGATGGCGTTGAAGTATGGTTCAAGCCTTTGAGCGCCGGTGATTGGGCAATGTGTGTTTTGAACCGCGGCACCAACGCGCAACCATTCACGTTCGATTGGAAGAACGAGAAAGTGAACGACACGTTTGCGAAACGTGAGACAAAATTTGATTCCACCACGTACCAACTCCGCGATTTGTGGACGAAGAAAGATCGCGGCAACACCGCCGCGCCGTTGACCGCCGAAGTGCCGGGCCATGATGTGCTGATGTTGCGACTTGGCGCGGCGGCGGCACCGATTGCTGCCAACAAAATAATTCGCATCAAGGCGGGCAGTGACAAACCCGTCACCGATTCCAGCGGCAATGTCTGGCAGGCGGATCAGGGGTTCGCCGACGGCGAAGCGGCGGACCGCGCTCCTGATTTGGCGGTGGCCAACACCAAGACGCCGGAGGTTTACCGCAGTGAACGCTACGGCATGACGAAGTTTTCTCTGTCCCTGCCCAATGGCAAATACACGGTCAAACTGCACTTCGCAGAGACCTACGACGGAATCGAAGGCGCGGGACAGCGGGTTTTTTCCTTCAATGTTGAAGGCCGTGAGATCAATGACCTGGACGTCTTCGCCAAAACCGGCGGATTAAATCGCGCCTACGTGGAAACCGTCCCGGTTGAAATCACAGACGGCAAGCTGGACATCCGTTTCACCGAAAAAAACCAAAGCCCGGAAATCAACGGCATCGAAATCATCCCCGGAACATGAACACTTCAAATTTATTTACCTCACTACGCTCCGCTGCCGTCATCCTGCTCACGGGCATCACACTTGCACGCGCGGCTGATCCGCAGGTCATTTCGCTTTGGGAAAAGGGCGCTCCTGGTTTTGAGGATCGTCGCAACGAACCCGAGCAGGCGAAAGATTATTGGGTGCGCAACATTCACAATCCGTCCATCACCATTTTTCCAGCACCGAAGGAAAAAGCCAATGGGGCAGCGGTATTGATCATGCCTGGCGGCGGCTTTCGCGAATTGGTGTTCAATGCGGAAGGTGCCGAGCCGGCGAAATTTCTAAATAATCTCGGCGTGACGTGCTTTGTTTTGAAATACCGTCTGCCGCGTGAGACCAATTCACCTTACTCGATTAAAGTCCAGCCGCGCGAGGACGGGCAGCGCGCCATGCGGGTCATCCGCAGCCGCGCTGCCGAATGGAATCTCGACACCAACCGCATCGGCGTCCTCGGTTTTTCCGCCGGCGCCGAAGTCGAGGCGTTGCTGGTCTATTCACCGGTGGAAGGCAATCCCGCCGCCGCCGACCCGGTTGACCAGATGAACTGCCGCTCGGATTTTCAGATGGTGATTTATCCCGGCCCGCTCGGCACGCCGACCAATGCGATTCCCGCCGACGCGCCGCCGGCATTGTTTGTGATCGCCAACGACGACGTGTTTCACATGAAACCGGTGCTGGCCCAACTGCAAAAATACGAGGACGCGAAGCGGCCGGTGGAAGTTCACATCTACGCCAAAGGCGGGCACGGATTTAATCTGGGCACGCGCTCCAAACTGGCGAGCATCCAAGGCTGGCCGCAACGCATGGCCGACTGGCTGGCGGACAATGGTTTTTTAACTCCCGCAAAAAAGTAGTGACACGGGCATCTTGCCTGTGTGTTTTCCGGCTCATGGCAGGAGAATGTCCGCTGCGAAAAATATTTCAAACCCGCCCGCGTGATTTGCTCCCTCACCCCGCCCAACAAGAGGGCCGGGGTGAGGAGTGAAAATTTTTCCATTGAGCGTGTTGGTTAATTTAAGTTCCCGGCGTGAGCCAGCCAAAAGTCATTGACCTTTTCGCGGGTGCCGGTGGATTAAGCCTTGGCGCGGCGCGGGCCGGCTTCACTGTCGCCCTGGCGGTCGAGCGCGACGAACACGCACTTGCCGCCCACAAAAAAAATTTCCCCAAGGTCAAACATTCCGACGGCGATATTCGCAAACTCACCGGCGAAAAAATGCTGCAAGATGCCGGGCTGCAAATTGGCGAACTGGACGGACTCGTCGGTGGGCCGCCGTGCCAAGGCTTTAGCATCATCGGGCATCGCCGCGCCGCCGATTCGCGCAACAATCTGTTCCAAAAATTTTTCTCGCTGGTTGCGGAAAGCCGCCCGAAATTTTTTGTGGCCGAAAATGTGTTGGGCATCCTTAATTCCCAATACAAGCGCATCCGCGACAACGCGCTTGATTTGGTTCGCGAAGATTACACGCTGCTCGAACCGATGCGATTCAAGGCCAGCGATTTTGGTGCGCCCACTGTTCGCGAGCGCGTTTTCTTTGTCGGATGGCGGAATAATTTTGACTTGCAAATTACTAAAGCTGACTTTGATGCGCTCAAGGTAAAAACACCGACTACTGTCAAAACCGCATTGCATGGTCTGCCAAGTATTCGCCCGACATGGCTGGCCGAGGAACAAGGTTGGCGAGTGCTTTCTAAGCGGCTACCTTCAAGCGATTTTTCCGAACGCATCGTGAACGGAATTCCGCAAGGTATCGGTGACACCGAGGCGATTAGGCGCTACGAACAAGATGATGAAGTGTCTGGGTGTCTTGGCACGGTGCATATACGGATTTGAGTTATGGCCGTTTTGAGGAATTTCAAGTCGTCCTGAAAGCTGTTCCTGCCGGTAGTGTAGTTCGCCTCACGCTTCGAGCGCAGCCCGAGGTTGATTTAAGACCGCTTGAAGAACGACTAACGGAAGACATGTTAAACCGTTTGCGCAAGGAAGTCGAAACGAAATTCGAGGAGCAATTTTCCAAGGTATTGCCACATCCAGTTGCCGGTGCGCTTGCCACGCCTGAAGATTATGCCCGCATGGTTCAGTTAATGATTAGGCGAGCTGCATCTGTGGCGCTTGACCAGCCCGGCAGCGAACGCGATTTCTTGCCAGTGCATAGCATGAGGTATGACGACCACACCCAAATGTTGAGCGTTACTGGCGTCGTGGTTAATCGGCAAGAGATCGCCGAGATGCGTGAAAAATTGAATGCAGTGCGATTCGCCAATTTTGATTGGGCAGTTCCAGACCAAATCAATATTCCAGCATTGAGTGCTAAAGAACGCCACAAACTTGAAAAATTACTTCCTATCGAAAATGGAAATGAGGCTGGAGCTGTGCTTTTTACCGAACTTGGTTATTTCATCGACAACAGTGAGGCGGCGACAAAACGGCAATTGGCTCAATATGCTGACTATCATCGCGAGTATCCGCAGTTCGTGCGGATTGCAGTTTAATCATATTTTTTCTTGGCTGATTTTTTGACCAAACAAAAGCGTTCGGCCTTGATGTCCCGAATACGTTCGTGCGGCAATGCAGCCACGGAACTCCGATTCATTCAACTTTTGAAAATCACCGGCATCACCGGCTGGCGGAGAAATTTTCGACTCTTTGGCAAGCCGGACTTTGTTTTTCCAAAACTTCGGCTGACGGTTTTCGTTGACGGTTGTTTTTGGCACGGATGCCCGCGCTGCTATAAAGAACCAAAAAGCAACCGCGCGTTTTGGCGTCGGAAAATTTTGGCGAACAAAAGACGTGCCGTCGCCGTCAACCGTATGCTGCGCAAATCCGGCTGGTGCGTATTGTAGATTTGGGAGCATGAATTGAAACGAAAGAACAAGGCGCGTTTGTTAAAACGAATTCAACGAGCGTTGATTTGATTTTTCTCCTCACCCCGACCCTCTCCTCGTTGGACGAGGAGAGGGAGAAAATCAGTTTGCGAACTTGGACAGTTTCTCGTTTGCCGCTGCGATGACGGCGAGCGTGCTTGTGTCCGTGTCAAAAACGGAATTCAATCCCTGCGGTTCGCACGGTGGGTCGCCGAGAAATTTTCCGGCGGAATTTTCCATCGCGCTGGTGCGGCCTTCGCCGGCCCACGCCCAGAAATTTGCAGCCTGCAACGCGCGTCCGGCTTCGCATGATTCGGCGACTTGCGCGAACATTCGGCGGTAGTATTCATCGCGCGCGGTTGTCGGCGAGTCCGGCGAATAATTTTCCAGGTCGCGCGGCAGGCCAAATTCTTCCAGCACGAGCGGCTTTTTCAAAACGTCCGTGGCAATTTGGTTGTGCATCTCAACATGGTCGCGCGCCTTGCCGGCGGCGGTTTCAAAATCCGCGCCGAGTTCCACGGTCTTGATCCAGCTCCAGTTTTTCAGCCACATGTGGACGGTGACGTAATCAATCGCGGGCGTCCGGTGCGCGGCGATGAAGACTTCCGGTTTTTGCAGGCAGCCCCACACGCCTTCGCTGCCGGTGCAGACGAGATGATTTTCATCCTGCGCGTGGATGAATTTCGCGGTCGCGTCCACCCAGTCGCAAAAAATGGGAACGTCCTTCGTCGCCGTCGAATCATCGGCGCACGGACGCGGTTCGTTGGCGAGTTCCCACGTCATGATGGTCGGGTCGTCGCGATAAATTTTTCCGTTCACGGAATTCTTCCGGCGGATGAGTTGCGAAACGTAATCGCGATAAAGTTCAATGGCGGCAGCCGTTTGATAAAACTTTGCGGAGAACTGCATGAAGGCGTGCCAGTCGCCCTTGGCCATCACGGGCCGGTCGGGGTCGGGAATGTTTTCGCCGGTGATCCAGCGGACGTATTGCGCGAAGCTGCCGCTCCACTGCCAATAATTTGAGAGAAATAAAACCGCCTTCATGTCGCGCTTGGCCATTTCCGCGAGGCAAAAATCAAGTCCGCGCAGCAGCACTTCGTCGTAGTCGTGCGGCGACTTGGTGATGCCGCGCGGCATCGCGCCCGCGAGTGGCGACGTTTCCGAACCGGCGAGCAGGCGCAGATTCGTGCAGCCGATTTTTTTCAGGCGATCCAGTTCGCGCACGAGCCGGGCGCGTCCGCCGGGCAGCGCGGCATCGGCGACGTAACAGCCAAACCACATATTTGCGCCGACGTAAAAATACGGCCGGCCGCGCAATTCAAATTTGCCATCGCGCACACGGACAAATTCGTCGCTGCGGCTCCGCGAACTCGGTTTGGTTTCCGCGCAACTGGTGGCCACGAGTGGCAGGGCCAGCGCGGTGGTGCGGATGAAATTGCGGCGGGTGATGGCGGATGGCTTCACAAAATTGTTGTCGGATTAATTCGCGGAAGTCTGGGTGATCCGCGTTGCGCGAACACGTCATCAAAAGAGACGACACTTTTCGGCCCGACCCGCCGCACAATTGCATGGAGCGGCGCGGGAAATTGCGGCAGTTTGGCGGCAACATTTGCATGAACCAGACGACCTTTCAAAAAAATCTCCGGACGTTGCAGCGCGAACATCAAAAGCTGTTGCGGCGGCGCAATCGAAAACAAAGACAGGGTAACGGCATTTTTGATCGCCACGAATTTCCGGTGCTGACCGCCGGACACACGCCGCTGGCGTGGCGCTATGATTTCAACCATGCGAGTAACCCGCACTTGATGACGCGGCTGGGAATCAATTGCGTGTTCAACGTCGGCGCGATGGAGTGGGACGGGAAAATCATTCTGATGGCGCGCGTCGAAGGTTGGGATCGCAAATCGTTTTTCGCGGTAGCGGAAAGCAAAAACGGCGTGGATAATTTCCGGTTCTGGGACTACCCGGTGCGGATGCCGGAACTGGAAGCGAAGGAAACCAATCTTTACGACATGCGCCTCGTGCGACACGAGGACGGCTGGATTTACGGCTTATTCTGCGCCGAACGCCATGACGACTCGAAGCCGAACGACCTTTCCGCCGCCGTCGCGCGCGGCGGCATTGCGCGGACAAAAGATCTGGTGAAATGGGAGCGGCTTCCCGATCTCAAAACCCCCGCCCTGCACCAGCGCAACTGCGTGCTGCATCCGGAATTCGTGAATGGCAAATATGCGTTCTACACCCGCCCGATGAATGATTTCGCCGCGACCAGCTCGGGCGACGGCGTGGGCTGGGGACTGGTGGACGACATCACCAACGCGGTCGTGAAAAAGGAAAGCATCATTGACCCGCGATTTTATCACACGATCAAGGAAGGCAAGAACGGCCTCGGCCCCGCGCCGATCAAAACCAAAAAAGGCTGGCTGCATCTCGCGAACGGCGTCCGCACCACGGCGGCGGGAATGCGCTACGTGCTGTACGTTTTTCTGTGCGACCTGAATGATCCGTCCAAGCAAATCAGCGCGCCCGGCGGACATTTCATGGGGCCGGAAAATGACGAACGCGTCGGCGACGTTTCGAACGTCGTGTTCGCGAACGGCTGGGTGGCGCGGAAAAATGGCGACGTTTTCATTTACTACGGCTCATCCGACACGCGCACGCATGTGGCGACGACGACGGTGGAAAAACTTTTGGATTACGTCATCCACACTCCGCCAGACGCGATGCGCTCGAAGCTGTGCGTGGATCAACGCTGTGCCCTGATTGCCAAAAACCTTCGCCGGTGAGCCGCGCGCGGCGTGCAGCGTTTCACGGCAGCCAGACGGCACGCCAGAATTTGGACGGTGTGCCGGCGGCCACGGAATTCGTAATCGTCGCGGAGCTGCCGGCAGGGGTGTTGGTGGAAACGGAAACCCACGCGCTCAGATTGGTTGAACTTTGCACGACGTAAGGTACGCCTGGCTGGCCTTGAAGCGTAAAGACGAAGTCGCTGCCGGAAGCGCCCAGTTGTTTCGTCAATGATTGGGCCACGAGGCTCGGTGCCGCTGGCGCAAACGTGAACAGCGTGAGCGAGTACGGCGGGAACGAGTTGGTGAAAACTGCGGCGGACGGAGCGGTGTTGGTGGCAATGTCCTGCGCCGCAGCCACGGCGTTGGTGCGCGTGGCCTCGTCCTGTTGCAAACCGTACGACCGCACGGTGGCCGTGGACCACGGGGCGAAATTGGCGAGCGCAATCTGCGCGTTGAAAACGTTGGTCGGCGCTTTGTTGATGACGAGCAGGGCAAGCGCGCCATCGGCTTTGCGCGCGGCATAGGCGGAAAGCAAAATGTGATCGCTCGATGCCTTCAAAATAGTGTCACCCGGACGGACGAATGATTGCAGGAGTTTCCCGGCGTAAAAGGTCGGGTGCCGGGCGTTGGAGGAATTCAGCAGGCCGTAATCGCCATAGGTGCGCCAGCCATAAATCGTCGGATCAAAAACCCCCGTGGTGTCGGTGCCGTTGTGCAAATCCCACCAGACGTAGGCGTTGAACTCCGTCTTCATCAACTGGCTTGTGCTATCGGCCAGGTAAAGCGCATTGACGATGCTGGTGGATTGCCGGCCCATCGCGCCGGCGTCGCTGTTGTTCTCCGTGCAAACGAGTTCGATGTTCGTGCCGGGCGCGCCGAGGTAGTCGGTGATTTGCTGGCGGATGTCCGCTGCGTCCTGCGCCCAGTTAGAAGCGACCTGGAGCAGCATGGGATCGCTGTCGGGCGAGTTGGGCTGCCAGGGCGACGCCGTGTATTGCGGATAAAAATGGTAAACCAAAAAGTCAGGAGTGACGCCGAGATTTTTCAAGGTGTTGAGCAGGATGGGCGTCCACCCGTAGTTGGTCGTGCCGGTGCGCGGGTTGATGGCAAAGTGCGTCGTGTTGTTGGCATAACTGCCCTCGCCCGGCACGACCACCAGGCCGACGTGGATGTTGGTGTCCGCCGCCTTCATCACGGCCAAATATTTTTGCGCGAGGTTGGCGTAGGTGAAAGGATCGTGCGGAAGGCTGTTGTTGTCTGTCTCCCAGGTGCCGTAATTCTCGTTGCCGATTTCCCAATACTTGAAGCCGCAATGGTTGGTGACGTTGAATGACTTTACCCACGCCGCCGCCTCGTTGGTAGTGCCCGAGCCGTAGTTGATGGTGATGAAAACCTGCGCGCCCAAGTTGGTGGCCAGGGTCATGAACCGTGCGTTGCCAGCCGCATCGGTCGCCCAATGGTACGTGTCGGAAGTGGAACCGCCGGGCCAGCGCAGCGTCAGACAGCCCATCTCTCTGAGCAAAGGAAGTATTTGCGCGTTGCCCAACAGACCGTCCCAGGTGGCGGTGTTCACGCCGAACCAACGCGCATCGGCCGACCGCAAAGCTTGATTCGCATCCACGCCGAGATGCTGCAAGGCCGGCGCGGGAAGGGCATTGAGCTGGATGTCGTCCAGATAATAAGTGCTGGAACTGCCCGACACGATGGTGATCCGGGCAAGATTGGTTTTGTTGGCGGCGTGAAGCGCGGTCAGCGACACAGTGAACTGCGTCCAGGTGTTGGCCGTCAGCGCCGCCAGCGTGGTGGCCGACTGGTCAACGGTGCCAAGGCTGACATACACCTGCAACACCTGCCCACCGCTGGCACCGCCGTTGGCCCAGAAGGTGAGGTTCGTGTAGATCGAAGTGTTGAAATCGGTTTGGTGAAAGGAAATCCCGCCGGACGTGGTGACGCTGATGGAATTGTTGCCGGCATGAACCGGCGTGGTGTTGGTGAGGTTGCGCGTGGCCCAGCTCCAATCCTGAAATGCGTTGACGAGGTGGTCGGTGTAAATGAGCAGCGGGGCTTGGGCAACCGCATCACGAGTTGCTCCGAAAATGATGGCAAGAACAAAGCACGCGCAGATGCGGCGGATGATGTTATTCGGCAGCATAAATTGGTTTCGGGGGAGAACATCCACCAGTCCGGCGTATTTACAAGGCGAAGCTTTGCGAGCCGACGTAATGCAACCGTACCGGCAGCTGCGCCGCGTGGATGGAATTGGTTTAGATTTTTTCGGGCGCACCCGCAGTCAGGTCATTCCGGGGAATTCTATTTGTAAGTGGAACGTTCCTTCATCCAATTCAAGTCGTCCGGGATACTTGGGACATTTCCAACGCCGGTCGGATGAACCGTTTTATCATCCTTCCATTTTTTGATTTCGGCGTGGCCGTCGGCAAATCCGAATCCGCAGGAGCGATGGTGGTAGCTCGCCGGCACATCCACCCAAACAGTCCTTCCGAGGTCGCAGACGAACCACCCGTCGTTGACGGTGGCCGGATTCTCGTCCACCGTCACCCAAAGGTTGGCCGGCCCGCCAGTATGCTGGGAAATGTTCGCCTGCTTGCGAAAGACGTGCCCCGTTCCCCCTGCGATTGCAGTCCAACTCTGATCGGCCGAAACTTGCGGCGGCCGGAGTGGATTCAACCAGCAGTTCATGGACATGCTCCGGGTGGTCGGAGTCGAGGCGACAGCCGCACGATCCGCAGGACATTTGTAAATGGCCGGATTTTTTGCGTACGGAAAAAGCGTACCCGCCTGGAGAAAGCGGACGTCGGTAGCAGCGGGCGTTTGAGGATTGCCGGTGCCCATGTCGCCATGCACCCAGTTGCCGTTGGCCAGCATGGCGGTCTGTCCGAAGTTGCTGGCGGTTTCATTCAAGCCAGCGGTCGGGCAGATGGCGTCATTGAAGTCCCCGGAGTAGAGCGTCCACGCCAGCTCAAGCTGATGCGAGTTGTTCATGCAGCCGATCGCCTGCGCCTTTTGCTTGGCCGTGGCGAGCGCGGGCAACAACATCGCCGCCAGAATGGCGATGATGGCGATGACCACCAGCAGTTCAATCAAGGTGAACCCGGTCGGACGACCGTCGCCGCGCGTGCGCAGTGAAGTGATTTCCGAGACGTGGCCATGGACAAAAAGTTTTTTCATAATTGGCTTCGGGTGCTGGGCTAAGTTAGCAGGGTTAAGCTGATAAACACGTCATCTTTTCTCACGACAGGCGCGGTCTTTCAACCTGGAGGCCAAGGCTGGCGGCGAGCAGACAAGGAGAATACAAAGAGAGGGCTGGCGATTTCGCAGCAGGCTGCTGACATGTTCGCCCAACCATCCCGCCCCGGATCCGTATTTTGCGTTCATCGCGTTCTTTTGCTGTAAATGAATTAACGATTTACCACCACATTGCCCTCCGTGTCCACCGTGATTTCTTTCGCTCCACTTGGAAGGAAACTGGTGGTGGTCTTGCCGCCGGGCCAGCGAATCCAAAGCCGGGTGGGAATTTCCGCGCCGGCCAAAACCTGAATCACACTGTCCTGGGACCAATAGCCCGAGCCGCCGTGAATTTCCCGCGCCGGCCCCAACCGGCCGCCAAACACCAGCCGCAGCGTCGCGCCGACACCGTCAGGATTGCCGGGCGGCCCGTGCAGCCGCACGCGCAACCCGGGTTTGGCACCCACGTTTTGATAAAGCTTGGTTTCCGCGCCGTTCTGGCTGACGACCAGATCCACGCGGCCGTCTTCGTTGAAATCGCCCAGCGCCGCACCCCGTTGCTCACCGTAAATCAGGACGCCCGATTTCTGGCCGGAAACCGCTTCCAGCTTGCCGCCGCCGGTGCCACGCAACCACAGACCGCGCCCCGAATCATGCTGGCGATCCACATCGTCCGGCAGGCGCGCGCCGGTGGCGATGGCAAAAAAATTCTGACTGAGAAAAATATCCTCGTTTCCATCGCCGTCAAAATCCCCCACGTTCACCGCGAAAGCCGGTGCGATCTGGGCTTCTGGCGGCAGAGCTACGGCTGCAAAGTGATTCGTCCGGTTGAAAAAAATCGT
>JANYDP010000080.1 GCA_025363535.1 Verrucomicrobiota bacterium
GATGCTCCGGCGGGACTTCGGGGAAAATGCGGCGCATGAGCGGACGCAACGCCCGTGCGAGCAACGCCACTAGGCCGGCGCGTTCGGCCAACCGCATGATGCCAAGCCACAGCGCCATCACGCCGATGAGCGCGAAGGAAATTTTGACGACGGCGGTGTCGGCCATCTCCAGCGCCCGGTCCGCGACCTCCTTGAGCTGGCCGTTCCCGCCGCCGAGGAGCACGGCGCACAGCATCAGCCCGAGCCAGATGTAGTTCAGCATGTGGAAACGCTACAAAGGGTTTCCGCGATTGGCGAAACGAATCTGCGCGCGGTGCTGCGGGGCGGCTCAAACTTATTTCCCGGCGGCCTCGTTGATTTTCGCGGTCATGGCTTTGGCTTCCTGTTCGCTGAAGCTGCCGGTGATGTTGACCCAGCCTCCGGAAATTTCCGATTTGATCACGGGTGCCGACCAAACCTGCCCGTCCATGACAACCGCCAATTGCCTTTCAATGTTGCGCCGCGTGACTTCCGCGAATTTTTCCCGGCCAGCCCTTGTGAATACTATGTCAATTTCGGGATGCCCTTGTGAGTTCGCGACCAATTTGGCGGATTGGATGGCGGTGTGATCGAGTAAAACGTTTTTTTCGACGTTGAGGACTCGGGCGAGCTTATTACTACCTGCAAACCCGCTTTGGTAAACGATTGTCATCGGCTCGGAGTTGGTCGAGGCGGCATCCAGCACCAGCCGAAGTTGAAACACCGCCGACTTCGCGGCGGAAGATTTGGTTTTCAGCCGTTCGGCTGTCTGGGTGATCAATGCTGCATCGGCTTCACGATTCTGACTCTTCAGAAAATCAGCGTAACGTTTCGCCACTTCGGGCGAGTAAGGACACAGAGCGAACGCTTGTCGGAACGCAAAGTCCGCCGCGCGCGCCAGTTGCTCCTTGTCATCCGCAGCCGTGGCATGTTCCACCCGCCACGCGTAGAGGCCGGCGCTGGAACTGCGCAGCTTGGAAAACATCCGGCAGGAATAATCATTTTGAACAAAGCGCGGATCACCGGTGAATCCGTCGAGGTCGTGTCGAATGAAAACCTTGTCCGCAAACGTCGCCACTTCTTGCACGGAGGTGTTTTCGTTCAGCCAGCCGCCAATCATTCCCAATGTGCGGTTGCGCCAATACTCCTGGTCTTTGCGCACAATCTCTTCAGACAAATTCCCCAACGGCTGCCGGTTGATTTTCATGATCAGTCCGTGCGGTTCGAGGTGCGGGTACATCCAGTCGAGCGGAAAGCTTTCTTCGATGAAAAATTCATGGCCGGGATTTTTGTCGAAGATGATCCGGGCGAGCCGCGCGTTGATTTCCATGACGGCCACCTGACCGCTGATCTGTACCCGACCATCAACTTCCTTTACATCTTCACCCGGTTTAAGCTGATGCTTTAGCAACCGCTGCTGGGCATCCATGATGTAATCTTGAAAACACTTTTGGGAGTCTTCCGTTGTGGGAATGTAGAGGACCCTGTTATCACCGGTCATCGGAACGTCGGTGCGAGTTTTCACGCTGCCAAGCAGAGCGGTGGTGCGCTCGTTTCTTTTCTCCTCAAGAGCATACACAGCTTTTTGGGCGGCGTCATAGGCCGGATCGTTGTCGTTGATTTCCAGGGCATCCAGCTTCTTCACGGCCGCCGACCACTGAACGTCCCAGCCCCGAAGTTCGCTGTCCGCACGCCTCGCGGCGGACAACCGGCCCAGCAGCTTTGACCGGTCGCCATAGGTGTTTTGGAGGTATTCCAGGTAGGTTCCATCCGCGAGCGCGTTTTGGGTGAGCGTGTAAAAGGGATCGGCGTCGGCGTGTGATTTTGAAAACGCCGTGGGCAGTCCGCGTCCCGGGTCCGTGCCGCCAAAATAAATGCCGCCGGCGGGAATGGAACTGATCATCTCGTCAACCGCGAGCTGCGTGTATTTGGGTTCGCAACGGATGACGTGGTCGTAGGCCAGCGAGATTTCCAGGACGGGCGACCAATAGCTCGTCCGCAGGCTCACCTCGGAATGCTGGCCCTTCTTTCCGTACTGCGGATGCCGCCGCTTGAAGCTTTCGTACATGTTGGTCACCGCTTGTCCATCGCCCTTGATTGCTGCGGCGAAGTAGCGTCGGTATTCCGGCAAAAAACTTTCTCCCGCCGCCGCTGCCAGAGCCTGGGATTGCTTCTCTTTCAAGACGGAAAAAGCCTTGAGTTGCGCGATCTGTTGCTGACGCAGCGGGTCGGATTGGCTGGCAAGACGGTTCACGGTGCTGGTCTTGCAGCCGCCGACCGAAAAAATAATTGCGCCCACCACCGTTAAAATAGCCAGCAGCGTGATTGGTCGCAGACAACGCTCCCGCGACGCATCCACAATGGCAGCGACGCGCTGCTCCAACCCGGCCGGACGCGCCATGGCAATCGCCGCCACCTGCGGCAGGCGCCGGAAGCTTCCGGCAATTTCCACGAGATGGCTCGCGTAATCCGACGGCCTGCAGCCACCGCTCAAAACCAGATCATCGCACGCACGCTCGCGCTCAACACACATCTGCCGCGCCGCCAGCCAGACCAGCGGATTAAACCAGTAAAGCGCGCAAGCCAGGCTCGCGATGATTTGCGTCGGGCAATCCCAGCGCTTCACATGCGCCAGTTCATGCAGCAAAACCACCGGTCGCCACCATCCCCAGGTTAGCGGCATAACGCTGCCGGACGACTGCCACAAATTCACAGCTCGCCACAGTCCCAAGGTTTCACGAGCCTCGTCCAACTGAACAACCCAGTCGGTGTTCCGCAGCAATTGGGCACTGCGGGAAAATCGCGACAACCGGATTTGTCCGACAGCCACGGAAATTAAGACCGTCATCATTCCAACCGCCCAGACCACAAATCCAAACACCAGCCAGTTCGCGCTAAACTGAGCGGACAGTTTACGAGCGCCAGCGGTTTGATTTCCACCCGCGCTGGCTTTTTCCACGCCGCCCGCTGAAGGTTGCGGATCGGACGCGGGTATTTCAAATTTTTTGCCCGCTCCCAGTTCCATCGCCAATGAAACCCGGTTGCCGGAATCAAATCCCGTTGAAACCGACCACAGTGGTTTTTCCCAGGCTGGAAGCATTGAACTGAGCAACGGCAGGCACAATAGCACCACCGCGGCCAGAAACCAGATCAGGTGCCGTGCGGCGGCGGACGAACTTCGCCACAGCGTGCAAGCCCCGGCGGCCAGTCCGAGCATGACAAAGCTCTTCAACCCGGCATCCAGAAACGACGCCGTAAAATGCGTTTCTTGAAACCACCTTGAGACCAGTTCGATCCATGAGTTCATTTTTAACGTCCCTCCTTCTTGGCTTGTTTAATGATTTGCTGCAACCTGCTCAACTCTGCGTCGGAAAGCTGCGTGTCGGGCGACTCCAGCAGCGCGGCCATCGCCTGCGTCACCGACCCTTGAAAGAAAGTCGAAACCAGCCGCTTCAAGGCCGACCGGCTGGCGTTTTCCCGCGAGACCCGCGACAGATAGACGTAACGCGCACCCTCCTGCCGGTGCCGGATGTGGCCCTTGTCCTCCAGAATCCGCAGCAAGGCGCGGACAGCGGAATAACTCGGAGGATCGGGGAGTGCGGCCAGAATTTCCGCAACGGTGGCCGACTCTTTCGTGTGTAAAACGTCCATGATCTGGCGCTCCCGCCGGCTGAAATGATGTTCAAGACTCATGATGTGCTAATCTTTTAGCATTACCAACCAGGGCGGTCAACAATTAAATGCTAAATTTTTAGCATACACTTTCCAGCCCCTGGGTTGGCACTCGGCCCATGACCGGACCGGTATTTTAGAATTATTCTAAATCTTGACGCCCCGGCGTAGCATGATTATTTTGCCGCTCGATGAGTCTGGTCGGAAAAAAATCTGACAATGAATTCGGCGAGCGCCTGGCCACGAGCGGTCTGCGCCTGACGCCGCAACGGCGCTGCGTGTACGACGTGCTGCTCCACAAACGCGATCATCCGACGGCAGACGAAGTCTTCATGCGCGCGAAGAAGACGATGCCGGAAATTTCCCACGCGACCGTCTATAACTGCCTCGACGCGCTCGTCCAGAGCGGCCTCGCCCGCCAGGTCACGCTCG
>JANYDP010000104.1 GCA_025363535.1 Verrucomicrobiota bacterium
CGCGCCGAGCAGCGTCACCAATACCGCCGTTGTTTCCGGCGGCGGCGACGCCAATCCCGACACGGCCAACGACCTTACCGCCATTAATCCCTCCGGCACCGGCGGCAGTTACAGCGGCATCCTCGTCGGCTGGGACGTGAGCGGCCAGACCGCGTTTGGCCCTTCGCCGTTAAGCCCCGGCACCAATGCGCCCAATCTTTCCGTCACCGGGCTGACGCGCGGTGCGGGCGTCAGCACCGGCGGCTCTGGCGCGGCCCGCGGCTGGGGCGGTGCCGCCTTCACCAACACCGGTGTCGCGTCCGCCGTGGCCTCGAACATTTTCGTCACGTTCGGCGCGGCGGCCAACGCGGGCTACAAAGTTTCCTTTGCCTCCGTCAGCCGGTTCGACTACCGGCGCTCCGGCACCGGGCCGGCCAATGGCGTGCTGCAATTTCAACTCGGCACGGGCGCGTTCACCGACATCACGAATTTGTCCTACTCATCCACCGCCAGCACCGGCGCTTCCATCGGCGCGATTGATTTGTCAGGTTTTGCCGCACTGCAAAACGTCGGCCCCGGCACCAACGTCATCTTCCGCATTGTCAACTACGGCGGTAGCAGCTCCGCTGGCACCTGGTATATTTTCGACACCGCCAGCAGCACGGCGGTGGATCTCGCGCTGCAAGGCACGGTGACGCCGCTGGTGATCGCCACCAATCCGCCGGCCCTGCCGCCGGTCTTCACTTTGCTTGCGCTTACGAACAATCAATTCCGCTTCACCATCACCGGCACGGCGGGATCAAACTATGTGTTGCAGGCGTCCACGAGCCTGACCGCGTCGAACTGGACTGCCATCGCCACCAATGCTGCGCCGTTTGTGTTTGTGGAATCCAACGCGGCGTTATTCACCCAGCGGTTTTACCGCGCGCTGGTGAAGCCGTAGGGAAAACTCCAAACTCCAACATCCAGAGAACCTCCAAACCTCAACCGCCAAGCTGAACCGCACGGCGCGTTTATTGAAGCTTGGTGATTGGAATTTTACTGGCGCTTGGATGTTGGCGCTTGAAGCTTTTCAAACTCCTCGTCCTTTGTTAGAAAACGCCATGACGAATTCGTCCGGACTTGCCGCCAACGCTCCCGATGTCGAAGCCGACATCCAACCAAGCCAACTCTACAACGACGACCTCGCCCCTGTACCGCAATCGCGGCGCAAGTGGGGCATATTGAGTTTCGCTGCGCTGTGGATTTCCATGTCCGCGTGCATCCCGACGTACATGCTCGCGTCGTCGCTCATTGGCGGCGGGATGAACTGGTGGCAGGCCGTGCTCACGATTTTTCTCGGCAACCTCATCGTGCTCGTGCCGATGATTCTCAACGCCCACGCCGGGACAAAATACGGTATTCCGTTTCCGGTTTATTGCCGCGCGTCGTTTGGAACGCTCGGCGCGAACATCCCGGCGCTCATGCGCGCATTCGTCGCGTGCGGGTGGTTTGGCATCCAGGCGTGGATCGGCGGCAACGCGATTTACAAAATCCTCGGCGTGTTCATGCCGTCGCTGGTTTCCGGAAGTCCGTTGCCGGTGCTGGGCATCACGCTCGCGCAATTTTTCTGTTTCCTTTTTTTCTGGGGCATCAACATGTGGGTCATCTATCGCGGCATTGATACCATCCGCTTTTTGCTGAACATCAAAGCGCCGCTGCTCATCGCACTCGGCTTGCTGCTGCTGTATTGGGCGTATCGCCAGGCCGGCGGGTTTGGACCGATTCTCTCGCAACCGTCCGCGTTCGACGCGGGCCAGCCCAAGGCCGGGCAGTTCTGGATTTTCTTTTTCCCGGCGCTCACCGGCATGATCGGTTTCTGGGCGACGCTCTCACTGAACATTCCCGATTTCTCGCGCTACGCCAAAACGCAACGCGACCAGGTCGTCGGCCAGGCGCTGGGCTTGCCGATGACGATGGCGCTCTACTCGTTCATCGGCGTGGCGGTGACTTCGGCGACCACGATCATTTACGGCACGACGATCTGGGATCCGGTGGACGTGCTGACGCGCTTCAAAAATCCCGCCGTGCTCGTCATCGCCATGCTCGCGCTGTGCATCGCCACGCTCGCAACGAACATCGCCGCGAACGTCGTCAGTCCGGCGAACGATTTCGCACATCTCGCGCCGAGGAAAATTTCCTTCCGCACCGGCGGCTTTATTACCGGTTTCATCGGCGTGCTGATGATGCCGTGGAAACTCGTGGCCGACCCGAACGGCTACATCTTCGTCTGGCTGATCGCCTACAGCGCATTGCTCGGACCGATTGGAGGAATTCTCATCGCCGACTATTTCGTCTGCCGCCGCTGCAAGCTGAACCTCACCGGACTTTACCAGGCCGACGGCGAGTATCGTTTCACGAACGGCTTCAGTGTGGTGGCCATCGTGGCGCTGGTGGTGGCCGTGCTGCCGAGCCTGCCGGGATTTCTTGAGGAAGTGAAAGTCTTGCAGCCCGGCACAGTTCCAAAATCTTTGGCTGACCTTTACCACTACGCGTGGTTCATCGGCTTCGCCGTGGCGTTCGTGGTTTATCTGGCGGGGAGGAAATTGACTTCGGCTGCGCAACGGCAAACTCCGCAGGGCTGAGAGCCAGGAAGAACCGCCAAGGCCTGGCACCACTTCTCACGGCAAAGAATCTCTTTGAAATCCGGAGGATTTCCCGCCACAATACGCGTTCAATTTTGACATGAAACGCACGCATCATTGCAACGAACTGCGCCCGGCTCACATCGGGCAAACCGTCACGCTCTCCGGCTGGGTTCATTCCCGACGCGATCTCGGCGGCCTCATCTTCATTGATATTCGTGACCGCGAAGGCCGGACGCAATCGGTGTTTGATCCCTCCATCCTCTCGCCGGAACGCTACGAGCAGGCCGCCGCGCTGCGTAGCGAATGTGTCGTGAGCATCACCGGTCGCGTGCGTCATCGTCCGGAGGGAACGAACAATGCAAAAATTCCGACGGGCGAAATTGAATTGATCGCGCAGTCGTTTGAAGTGTTGAACATGGCGGAAGTCCTCCCGTTCCCCGTGGACGATCCCGAAGTCGCGAACAAGGTCAACGAAGAGTTGCGCCTGCAATATCGCTATCTCGATCTGCGTCGCCCGGAAATGGCGCGCAATCTCCGCACGCGCTCGAAGGTCGCCACGGCCGTCCGCGTGTTCATGGACGAACAAGGCTTCCTCGAAGTCGAAACGCCCACGCTGTTCAAGTCCACACCCGAAGGTGCGCGCGAATTCCTCGTGCCGAACCGCCGCGAGCCGGGGACGTTTTACGCGCTGCCGCAATCGCCGCAGCAGTTCAAACAGATTCTCATGGTCGCGGGCGTCGAAAAATATTTCCAACTCGCGCGCTGCTATCGCGACGAAGATTTGCGCGCTGACCGTCAGCCGGAGTTCACGCAGGTGGACATCGAGATGAGCTTCATTGAACGCGAAGATATTTACGCACTCATCGAAGGTCTCATCAAACGCGTCTGGAAAACCGCGCTCAATGTGGACGTGCCCACGCCGTTCAAGCGCATCAGCTTCGAGGAAGCGCTGAACCGCTACGGCATTGACAAACCCGACACGCGCTTCGGCATGGAACTCGTGGACTTCAGCGAAGAATTCAAAGGCTCGAAGTTTGGCGTGTTCGGCAAATGCATCGAAGGCGGCGGTGTGGTGAAAGCGATCAACGCGCGCGGCCTCGCTGGCGCAACGCAGGGCCAGATCGAGACCATGACCGAAACCGCCAAGGGTTTCGGTGCGAAAGGACTTGCCTACATCAAGGTCGAGAAAGGGGCAGACGGTGCTACCGTCGAATGGAAATCTCCGATTGTGAAATTTTTCAGCGATGCCGAGAAAGCCGCGCTGACGACCAAACTGCAAATCCAGGAAGGCGATTTGATCCTGTTCGCTGCCGATCAATGGCTCAACGCGTGCGAAATCCTCGGCAAGATCCGGCTCTATTGTGCCGACGTGCTCAAGACGCAGGGCAAGCTGACGATTCCGGCGGATCAATTCAATTTCCTCTGGGTCATCGAATTTCCGCTGCTCGGTTTCGACCGCGAACAGAACCGCTGGTATTCCAGCCATCATCCGTTCACCGCACCCGTGGCCGAAGACATGAAGGACTTTCACATCACCGGGCTGCCCTCGGTTGATCTCAAAAAAATTCGTGGCCAGCACTACGACATAGTTGTGAATGGTGTGGAACTTGGCGGTGGCTCAATTCGTATTCACGATCCCAATTTGCAGAACTGGGTATTCAATGAAGTGCTGCAGATTCCTGCGGACATGGTGAAGGCGCGGTTTGGTTACATGCTCGAAGCGTTCAAATATGGCGCGCCCCCGCACGGCGGCATCGCGCTCGGGTTTGACCGCCTCATCGCGATCCTCTGCAACACGCCGAGCATCCGCGACGTCATCGCGTTCCCAAAAACCGCGAAAGGCACATGCCTGATGACCGACTCGCCCAGCACCGTCGAGCCGAAACAACTCCGCGATCTGCACATCGAGTTGAAGGTGAAGCCCGTGGCGTCAGGCATCCCTGCCTGACGTAGAGGGTGGCATCCTTGCCGCCCGGAACAGGCGTGGATTGCGAGAGACGCGTGGAATTTTTCCAAGCGCTCGGCAATGCGTGCGGTTTTCTCCGCCGGGCTGGAAGCCCGGCTCTACGGCAGGCAAGGATGCCCGCCGCTACGCCGCCCGCTCGCGCTGCTCCATTTCCAATCCTCCGGTGCTTTGCAGAAACGCGCCTTCACCGGATTGTTTTCCACATACGCCACCAACCGCGCATGTTCCTCGTCGTCGCGAATCCAGTGATCAAACGATTCCGCATGCCAGAACTCCCCGGCACGATTCACGATCTTGTTCGCCTTGGTGCTCGTGAATGATTTCCAACTGTGCAGGATGTCGCTCAACGTGTGGCCCGGCATCGGCCAGACAATGACGTGAACGTGATTGGGCATCACGACCCACGCGCGCAACTCGTAGCGTTGACCTTGGAAATGTTTCAACGCGTCGGCAACCAGATCGGCGATTTCAGATTTACTCAACCAGCACGCGCCGAGTCCGGCATCGAGCAACGCTTCCACCTTGTCACAATACCACGCAAGTAGTTGTTGCTCCTCGTGCCACGTCAGCGGACTCTTGCCCGCGCGAGCTTGTTCGAGGATGACTTTGCGCTCGTG
>JANYDP010000237.1 GCA_025363535.1 Verrucomicrobiota bacterium
ATCCGTTACGCCGCCGCGTCGGGCGTGCTCCGGCCCGGCGAGCCGCTGCCGTCCATCCGCCCGCTGGCCGAGGATCTGCGCGTCAACCGCAACACCATCGCCAAGGCCTATGGCGAACTCGAAAGCCAGGGCGTCATCGAAACGCTGCCTGGCAAAGGCTGCTTTCTCAAGGAGAACAACTCGCCATTCACCAAAGGCGTCCGGCAAAAACTCCTGCTTACGGAAATTGACGAGGCCGTCGTCATGGCGCATCACCTCCAGATCAGCCGCGAGGATTTTCTGGCGACGGTCAACGAACGCCTCGATCACTTCGAGAAAAAAGCTGAAAAGCCGAAACGCTGACAACTGAAAACCCACATGAATACTCCCGTCATCGAAATCAAAAACCTGTCGCGCCGTTATGGCAAGCTCGACGCCGTCCACGACTTCAGCCTCACGGTGCCGGCGGGCCGTTGTTACGGCTTCTTTGGCCGCAACGGCGCGGGCAAGACCACCACGATCAAATGCCTGTTAAACCTGTTGCGCCCCGACTCAGGCAATGTGCGCGTGTTCGGCCTTGATCCGCAGCGCGACGAGGTGGCCGTGAAATCGCGGCTCGCTTATGTGCCGGACGCGGTGGCGTTTTATCCGTGGATGACCGTGCGTGACACGCTCAATTATTTCGCGTCGTTCCGCGCGCATTGGAACCGCGACATTGAAAACGACCTGTTGAAACGCTTTGGCCTGAACCTTTCGCAAAAAGCCGCCTCGATGTCGAAGGGACAGAAGACCCAGCTCGCGCTTATCACCGCGATTTGTCCCGAACCCGAGCTGCTCGTGCTGGACGAACCGACTTCCGGCCTTGATCCCATCGTGCGCCGCGAGTTTATCGAGACCGTCATCGGCGCGTATCAATCGAGCGATCCCCAGAACCGCACAGTCTTTGTCTCCACGCATCTGATCTCCGAGTTCGAGGGTTTGATTGACGACTTCACGATTATCGAAGAAGGCCGCGAGCTGCTGACAATGAACGCCGACAGCGCCCGCGACCGGTTCAAGAAAATCCGCGCGCGCTTCGCCGAGACGCCGCCCGCGCTGAAATTTCCCGGCGCGTTGTCGGTGAAACAAACTGGCCGAGAGGTGGAAATCCTGGCCAACGGCAACAGCGAAGCCCTGCTGGCCGAACTCAAAGCCAAACACCGCCCGGAGGAACTGCGCTGCGAGGCGTTGTCGCTGGAGGAGATTTTCGTCTCGGCCAAAACCCTGACCGCGAAAATTTCATGAACGCGCTCGTCCACAAAGAAATCAGGCTGCTGCTGCCGGCGTGGATCGCGGCGATGCTCTTGGCCACCGTGCCGGCCCTGTTCTGGTTGACGCTTGGTGACACCATGCACTCAGGCGCGGAGATGCTTTTGTTCGCGCCTTTCAGCTTTGGAATTTTGCTGCTGGCGCTGGCCTCATTCGGGCAGGAATTGAGCGCGGGAACGTTTTCCATTTTTCTGGCACAGCCCACGACGCGGGTGCGTCTTTGGAAAATAAAAATGTCCCTGCTCGTCATTTCACTGCTGATCGTGCTGCTAACTTTTCTGGCGGGGATTTGGTCATTGCCAAGAAACAACCACGATTTAAGCGACCAGGGGTTTTGGTCTTATTCGGCAACCCTCTGCCTGGTGCTCGTGGCTTGCGGGATAGCCGGAGGGCTGTGGACGACGCTCCTGTTCCGTCAGGTGTCAGCGGCGTTTTGGTTCACGATTCTGGTGCCGGCGTTTCTGGCGACATTCACCTGGTCTTTCTGGCAAAAGCAACATTCGGAAACGGCCGCGTTCGTCGCGGTCTCCCTGATTTTACTGGCCTATTCCCTCGCCGGATATTTCTGGGCGCGCTGGATGTTTCTGCGGGCGCAAGACGCGGCCTGGACGGGCGGAAACATTTCGCCGCCATCGTGGCTTGGCTTCAGACCGCAGGCGACGACAACTGCCGTGGTGCCAAAACTCAAACCGCTGCGCGCGTTGCTGCGGAAGAAATTTCAATCGCATCACATCACGCTCCTGATTGCCGCGCTGCTGCTGCTGTCGCATCTCGTCGGCATCATCGTGCGCAAGCTGGAGTATGATCCGACCAATCCGCACAAGGCCGTGTTTGAAATTTTTGGGTTCTGGTGGCTGCTGTGGTTTGCGCTGCCGATGATCATTGGCGCGATGGTCGTGGCCGAGGAACGCAAGCTCGGCACGCTGGAAAGCCAGTTGTGCCTGCCGGTGAAGCGTGGCTGGCAGTTCGTCGTGAAGTTCGTCACGGCCTTGCTGCTGGGAGTCTTCCTCGGCGGTGTGATGCCGGCGGTTTGCGAAGGCATCGCCAATTGGGTCGGCGTTCCAGGAGAATTTCCGGCCATTAAAAACCCCGAGTTCTGGGTCATGCTGTCGGTGTGCTGCCTCATCGCCACCGGCATCACGCTCGTCTCGGTTTTTGCCTCGACGCTCACGCGCAACTTGCTGCAAGCCTTGGGAACCGCTGTGTTGGCGGGTATGGGGTTGTGTGCGTTCGGCGTGGTCGTGGTGCAGCAGGAACATTTTCCGACTCCGCTTTGGATGGGACCGCTGGGAATTTCCATCGCCCGGCCAGTTCTGATCGTGGCACTGATCTGGCTTGGCTTCAAAAATTTCAAAAGCCTGCAAGTCGGCCTCAAGCTCTGGCTGCGCAACGCGTTCGTGGTTTTGGGAGTGATGTTTTTGATCGTCGCCGCAACCACCTTGATCTGGAACCGCGTCTGGGAACTGGGCATGACGTTGGAACCGGCGCACGGGCCGGCGCAACTGACCGGCCCGGTGCGACCCCGCATCAGTGTTGAGATGAGTGGAAAAGTATTTGCACTGCTGCCCGATGGAAGAATCTGGCTGGCCAATAAATCCCGGATGATGGAGACCGGCGAGAGGAAAACCTACTATGACAAAGACGGCAAGGGGCAGAGGCGAAAAATTCAAATTCATATTCCGGTGTCAGGCAATTTTCTCGCCGCCTCCAACTGGACACAGTTGGCCAGTTCCTTCCGCGAAGTGGTGGGGATCGCGGCGGACGGAACCTTGTGGAACTTGTTCCGTGCGGATCAGACAAAATTTGTGGATTTGACAAACTATCTGGCGAATTATTCCCGCGCTCCGAGACTAGAACGCATTGGAACCGGTTCAGATTGGAAAACGGTAGTGAGCAGCGGAAACAGTTTTGTTGCGCTCAAACACGACGGCTCGCTCTGGACATGGACACCGCACTCCCAAACACCCGTGCAGTTCGGCCACGATTCCGATTGGACGGCGATCTTCGGCTCACACCAATCACAATCAGTCGCCGGCATCAAGCGCGACGGCAGCGTCTGGAAATGGGGTTATCTTCAGAACAGCCCCTCGGGTTACAAAAAAGATTGGAAACAAGAAGACCCCGAACCCGTCCAATGGTATCCCGCCAGCGGGGATTGGCAGGCAATTGATTCCCGGGACAACTTTGATCTGCTCCTCAAGCGTGATGGCACTTTGTGGGCGGGCGGCCAGCTTCCAGAGAACATCTTCGGCGAGCCGGTGCGGATCAATGGCCCGTCCAGCCGCTTTGCTGCAAGCCCGGTGCAGATCGGAACGAATTCAGAGATCGCGGATATAAAGTCAGCCTGGGCGACTTTGCTGGTGTTGAAGAAAGACGGAACGGTCTATCACAACAATCTTAATTTTTACGAGCGTGTTCTGTTTTTTTGGGGCCGAACCTGGAAACTAAGCCCCCATGCCGATTGGATCGCCATCCAGCATCAGGACTGGACTGCGGCAGACCTGGCTTTGGCTGCCGATGGAACCCTGTCTGCCTAGAGCGAACCGCTGAACGGTTCGTATCAACTGCTCGGCTCGTCCCGCAAGCCGCTCTGGACGCTGAACATTTTTGCCGCCGCCAAATAGCGCCAGTTGCCGGTCTATCCGTTGCCTGGCTTTTTCTGAACGCGGGCACCGATTATTTCCGCCGCTTCGCGTGCGCCGCCAATCTCGAAGACCGGCGGCCGGGGTTGCAAACCCGTCCATTGGTTCTGGGCGTGCATCGTCATCAATTGATCCAGCACGTTGGCTTCGGTCGCGACAAATCCCAGGCCCAGATCACCCACGAGGCGCGCGTTGACAAACTGCTCGGCATGACCCAGGACCGGCACGACGAAGACGGGTTTGCCCAGCACGAACGCCTCGGACACGGCGGAGTAGCCGGCGTTGATCACGAGCGCATCGGCCTGAGCGAGCAGCCGCGTGTTGTCCATCTGGCGCCCGTGAAAGATTACGTTGCCGCGCGATTCACCCGGGCGGCCGACGACGTGAATCTTGAAGGGGAAATCGTGCGAGGCAAAGTTGATGTGCGAGGCGTGGACAGAGCCGCTTAACATGAACACCACATTTTGCAATTCGCGTGGCGCGGGAAATTTTTTTGCGCCGGCCTGCGCGTTGGCGATCACC
>JANYDP010000246.1 GCA_025363535.1 Verrucomicrobiota bacterium
CTGCCGAGACGCCGCTACGGCTGGAAGGAAGAGTTTCATTGGATCGCCACCTCCCGCACGACGGGGCCGCCGTGATGTTTTTTCGCGGGCAGCCATTCGAGCCGCAGCTTGCTGGAGTCAAGGGTAAGGAGGAATTTTCCCGGCGGCAGGTTGGTTGCGGCCAGCGCGTGAATGGGATAGTCGTGAGCGCCGGAAGATTGCGCGCGCCACTCGCCGGCCCGCAGCACTTCCATTTCGCCGTCCACGATTTCCATCGCCACCGCGCGTTCGTACGCGGCGCGGGCGACGAGTCGTTCCGAAGTAATCGAATACCCAATGGGCAGCACCGCGAGCGCGAGCAGCGCAATGGCCACGAGCAGCTCGGCCATCAGCGCGCCGCGTTGGCGGAGAATTTTTTTTGGAGCGGGGATTACCATAGAGTTGCCTGATTGAGCAGACTGATCAACGCCAGAAACAATCCGATGACCACGGCGGCCACGAACAATCCATTAAGCAGCACCAACGCGCTGGTCGTGATTTGTGCGGCGGCCTGTTCGAGTTGAAAGGCTTTCGCATCCAGCGCTTCATGCCAGCCGGTGAGCGCCGCCATGAAGTTGCCGCCGCGTTGCAGCGCGTTGGCAATGCGCCAGCCCAGTTCGGCGTCATCGTCCACCGCATGAATGGCAACGGGCAGTTTCACGCCGCTGTTCAATCGCGCGCAGACGACCGCGGCGCGGCGTTGGATCACGCGATTCGTCGTGGTGTCGGCGGCGATCGTCACGGCTTCGGTTTCGGGAACGCCCGCCTCGAGCAGCACGGCGAGCATCGCGGAAAAATCCCGTTGCAGGCGTTTGCGCCGCCAGGGAAAGCGAAACAAAATTTGGTCGGGCAACCCGGGCAGCAGGCGGCGCAGCCATGCGTGCCAGCGCGGCCCGCCCAGATACGCCGCCATCAATGACCAGACGAAAGTGATGATGCCCACTTGCAACAAGATCAGAAATGTTCCGTGCTCCGTAACGAACGAAGTAAACGCCGGCAGCGGCCGACCGTCGCCCATGCCGGCGAAGACTTCCCTGAATTTTGGAATGACAAAAATCCCCAGCACAATCGGCACGTAAATCGTGAACGGCGTGATGACGAAGGTGAGAATCAGCAGGTAGTTCAACGCGCCGCGCACCTGCGACACGCCGTCGGTCAGAAGTTTCTGACACGCGGGCAACACTTTCGCGATGTCGCCGAGGTGCTCGCCGGCCTGGAGCATCGCGACGACTTGCGGCGGCAGCAGGCGGGGAACTTTTGCGAGTGCGTCGCTGAATTTCACGCCGGCCTCCAGATGCGCAGCCACGAGATGAAAGCGCGCGCCCGGCGCGGGATCGCGGCTCGACGAGGCTTCCATGATCGCCTGCGCCGGAGCGCGGCCTTCCTTTAAGCCCAGTTCGAGCAGATCGAGAAACAACCGCGCCCGCTCGTTGCGGCGCAGCGGCAGGGTCAGCAGAAAGTAAAACAGGTAGAGAACCCCCGCGCAGAGGATCAGTTCAATCAAAGAGAGGCTGATGATGAAAAGTCCCCGCGCGAACGTGTCACCGGAAAAATCAACCTGGGCCAATGTCAAAGCGGCAATCATACAATGAAGCGGGTTATTCTCCGATGCCACCACCATCACTAAACATGTTCATCATCGTGATCATCGCGTGCAACAGCGGCACGGTTTGAATGATCACCATCTGGCCGAGCATCAGAATCGAAACCGGCAGCGCGCCGTAAAGCGCGAGTTCAATTTTATGCGAAGCGCGGGCTTGGTAAATCTCCGCCGCCTTTTGAAAACCGCCGGCCAGATCCTCACCGCCCTTGCGCACCAGCCAGAGAAACATCGGCGGGAAAGGTTTCATAGACTCGGGCCATTGCGTCGGTTTGCCGGCGCCGGTTTCCACCAACCGCCGCCATTCCGCGAGCGCCGGGCCAGCCGGAGAGTTTGATTCCATTGCTTCTGCCAGCGCGAGTGCTTCGGGAAGCGCGGTTCCATTTTTTAACATGAGCACCATCGCCGAGGCGAAGTTGGCCAGACTGGCTTCGCGAAAGGCGGGCAGACGCCAGCGCAGCCAGTTGCGACAGCCCGGCGATAAAATGGCATAAACACCAAACAGCAGCGCGAGGGCCAGCACGACGGGCGGTGCCCACACACTGAGGAACAGCGAGTCGGGCGGGCGGACAAACGGGTTGGCGGTGGATTGCAGGAATTGTTTGCAGACCAGCGTCAGCACCAGCGTCAACGCCAGCGACACGGTCACGACGATGAAAGGATAAACCATCAACCCCTTGAGCCGCGTCCACAGCGTGTTGGCGCGCTGATAATGATCGGCGAGCAGCGTGAGCACGCCGGGCAGGTCGTTGCCGCGCACGCCGATGGCGACCATGCGGACATAGAGTTCCGGCAGACTGCGCCGGGCGAGCGCGTCCTTGAGCGGCGTGCCTTGGGCGAGGTCGGTTTCAAGTTGCGTCAACTCCGCGTGCAGCGCCTGATCCTTCATGCCGGCGCAGAGTTGTTTCAGCGCGCCTTCGAGCGGCAGACCGTCGCGCAACATCGCCGCCAGTTGCCGGTTGAAAAAAGCAAACTCATCGTAGTTCATAACATTCATTCGATCGCCGTCAGAAAATTTGACCGGGCTGGAGAGGTTGTGTCACGCGGGGATTTCGCGTAGCGGCGTCTCGGTAGAGCGCCGCATTTGATTTCCGAAGAGATTGCGGCGCT
>JANYDP010000270.1 GCA_025363535.1 Verrucomicrobiota bacterium
GGCGAACTGGCGAACAAATTGACCGATTCCACCGATCCCCGAGTTGCCCAAACCGCCGCGACAGCCCTGCGGGAATCCCGCACTCGTTGGCATTTGCAACCAACCGACTTTAATGCCGTCGAGGAAGCGGTCACCGCAAACGCGGTCAAAAAATTGCGCGACAGTGGCATAATGCCGTATGAAGAGCGCAACGATGCCTTCATCATCGCGGAAGCCGCCGTGCAAAATTGTATCCTGCTTGTCAGCCGCGATTCGCACTTGCTCGCGGTGGATTCGGAAAAACTAGCCTGGTTGTTGCGCGAACTGGATTTGCCAACCCCCTTGATTGCGTCGCCGGAGAAACTGCTAAAGAAATTTTACCAATAACCACACCATGCTCTGGACTAAGACTCTCATTCCGACCCTCCGTGAAGCGCCGTCTGATGCGGAAATTGTTTCGCACAAACTGCTGCTCCGGGCCGGGCTCATCCGCAAGCTCGCGGGTGGGGTTTATACGTTTCTCCCGCTCGGCCTCCGTTCGCTCCGCAAGATCGAGCAGATCATCCGCGAGGAAATGAACCGTGCCGATGCCGTTGAAGTCCTCATGCCCGCGTTGCAACCCACGGAAATCTGGGAGCAGAGCGGCCGCGCGGAAACCGCCAAGGACGTGTTGTTCAAGGTCAAGGACAGTTCGGGCCGCCAATGGTTTCTCAGCCCCACCGCCGAGGAAGTCATCACCACGCTGGCGGCGGGCGAGATCAACTCCTACCGGCAGTTGCCGAAAAATTTCTACCAGATTAGCGTGAAATTCCGTGATGAAATCCGCCCGCGCTTCGGCCTCATGCGCGCCAAGGAGTTCATCATGAAGGACGCCTATTCGTTCGACACCGCGGACGAAGGCGCGATGGCCAGCTACAAAAAAATGTTCGATGCCTACAAGCGCATCTTCGACCGCTGCGGCGTGCAGAATTTCCCGGTCGAAGCCGACACCGGCGTGATCGGCGGCAAGCATTCGCATGAATATATGGTGCCCGCTGAAACTGGCGAAAACGATGTCGTCTTCTGCGAAGCCTGCGGTTACGCGGCGAACGTCGAGAAGGCCACGAGCGGCATTCCCAAAACCGCCGCGCGTGAAATCGGCACGGCGATTGAGAAGTTTGCCACGCCCGGCGTCGTCACCATCGAAGCGTTGAGCAAGGAACCTTACAAAGTTCCGGCGAATCGCCAGATCAAGACGCTGGTTTATATGAAAGCGGATCGAGCATCTCTCTTGGATACCAAGCCTGTTTTGATTTTGGTACGTGGTGATGATCAGTTGAATGAAGCAAAGCTTGCAGGAGCTATTGGAACAACAGTTTTTCGTCCTGCCACGCCTGATGAAATACGCAAGGTGCTTGGTGCCAGCCCAGGAAGTCTCGGCGCTGTTAATATAAAGCTCAATCCTACTCAGGAAGAAATACGAGGTTTAATCGATTGGGATAATTTTGAGATCCTTGCCGACGAACGCCTGCGCGGCGCGAACGACATGACCACCGGCGCGAATGAAGATGGTTTCCATTTCAAGAACGTCTCCATCGAGCGCGACATCACCGTCACGCAATGGACCGATCTGCGCACCGTCAGCGCCGGCGAACCCTGCGGCAAGTGCGCCAAGCCGTTGAAAATCCGCCGCGCCATCGAAGTCGGCCACGTCTTCAAGCTCGGCACCAAATATAGCGAAGCGCTCAACGCCACCTTCCTCGCCGAGGACGGCTCGCGCAAACCGTGCGTCATGGGCTGTTACGGCATCGGCGTCACCCGCACGCTTCAAGCCATCATTGAGCAGAGCAACGACAAGGACGGCATCATCTGGCCGATGAGCGTCGCGCCGTACACCGTTTGCATCACGCCGCTGGCCATCGCGCCGGAAAGTCCGGTGATGCAACTGGCGGAGAAACTTTACGCCGAACTCACCGCGCAAGGCGTGGATGTGATCATTGACGACCGCGACGAACGGCCCGGCGTGAAGTTCAAGGATTCCGAACTCGTCGGCTTCCCGATCCGCATCGGCATCGGTGAGAAATCGCTGGCCAAAGGTGAAGTGGAAATCAAGCCCCGCGCCGGCGCGATGCTGGCGACCAAGCCGGAGGAAGCGGTCGCCAAAGTTCTGACGCTCATCAAAGAGTTGACGCCCGGCGCGAAGTGATCCGCCGATTTCGGAAAAAATCTTTCACTGGATTTTGTTTTCCACCGATTGCATCATCAGGATATGAAATTAATTCTCTCGACGCACAATGTGACTCTGACCAAAGCCATTGAAGACCACGTCCTGGCCAAGCTCGACCAGCTCGAACACTTCAACCGTTGGGCCGTGGACGCGCGCGTGACGCTCGAACACGACAACACTCGCGTGCCAGAAAAAGCCTTCTCCTGCTCCCTGCGCCTCGGGGTGCGCGGCCCGGACCTGTTCGCCGAAGACCGCGAAAGCGACCTCTACGCCGCGATTGACAAGGTCACAAAAAAAATCGAACAGCAGATCCGCAAGCGCCACAACAAGCACAAGGCGCTCAAGCACACCGTCGGCGCCCGCTCCAAACGCAAACGGCAGGAAGCGGATCTCTGACGGATGCTTCTCCGCGCGCGCGTCGTCCTACCCCTCACCGGAACACCGATCAAGGACGGCGCAGTTTTAATCTACGGCAACCGCGTGGCCCGGGTGGGCCGCTGGAAGGATTTGTCCGGCGACGACCGTGACGAGGTCTTCGATCTCGGCGACACCGTGCTGTTGCCGGGACTCATCAACGCCCACTGCCATCTGGACTATACCGACATGGCCGGGCAGTTCCCGCCGCAAAAATCCTTCACCGACTGGATCAAGCTCATCACCACCGCCAAGTCGGAATGGAACTATTCCGAGTTCGCCGAATCCTGGCTGAACGGCGCGCGGATGCTGGCCCGCACCGGCACCACCACCGTCGCCGACTTTGAAGCCGTGCCGGAACTCCTGCCGGAAGTCTGGCAGGCCACGCCGCTGCGCGTGATTTCCTTTCTGGAACTGACCGGCGTGAAAAGCCGGCGGCAGCCCGCCGCCATTTTGCGCAACGCCCTCGAACACATTGACGCGCTGCCCGTTCATCGCAACCGGGCGAGAATCGCCCCCCACGCCCCCTACTCCACCGCGCCGGAATTATTGCGCCTCAGCGCGGAGGCCGCGCGCGAACGGAACTGGCCGATCTCCGTGCATGTGGCCGAATCCGCGTCCGAATTTGAAATGTTCCAGCACGCCCGCGGTGAAATGCACGACTGGCTGCGCCGCAACCAGCGCGACATGAACGACTGCGGTTTCGGTTCACCTGTGCAGCAGTTGCAGCGCAACGGCGCGCTGGGTGAAAATCTCCTGGCCGTACATGTCAATTACCTCGCCGCCAAAGACGCCGACCGCCTGGGCCGGAAAAAAGTCAGCGTGGTGCACTGCCCGCGCAGCCACGCCTACTTCAAACACGCGCCGTTTCCGCTGCCCGAACTGGCCCGCGCCAAAGTCAACCTCTGCCTCGGCACCGACAGCCTGGCGAGCATGGACAAGAAAAGCCGGCAGACCATCGAGTTGAATATGTTCACGGAGATGCAGACGCTGGCCGCCACCCGGCCCGGCCTGCCGCCCAAAGCCATTTTGCAGATGGCCACGCTCAACGGCGCGCGCGCTCTCGGCCTGCGCGGCCAGGTTGGGGAAATTTCCGCCGGCACCTTCGCCGATGTCATCGCGGTTCCCTTTGCGGGAAAACTCCCGGCAGTTTACGAAGCCGTGCTGAATCATCGCGGCAACGTCAGTGCGAGCCTAATGGACGGCCAATGGGCGATCACACCCAGGTGACTGCACTCCGCTTTAAGCTCGTAAATCGTAAATCGTAAATCGTAAATTCCCCCCGTGCCTTCATTCGACGAGGAACTCAGCCGCCGCCTCGACGCCATCCGCGCGCAGGGTTTGCACCGCGAATTGCGCCGCGTGGATTCCGCCCAAGGGCCGCGCATTGAAATCGCCGGGCTCGAACTGCTCAACTTTTCCTCGAACGATTATCTCGGCCTGGCCAATCATCCCGCGCTCAAGGAAGCCGCCATCAAAGCGGTAGAACAATTCGGCGCGGGTGCCGGCGCATCGCGGCTGATCTGCGGCTCACTGGCACCCTTCCATGAACTGGAAGAAACGCTGGCCGCCTTCAAAGGTGCGGAAGCCGCGCTGACTTTTTCCACCGGCTACGCTGCGGCTGTCGGAACCATCACCGCGCTTATGGGCAAGGACGACATCATCATCGTGGACAAGCTGGTTCACGCCTGCATCGTGGATGCCGCCAAACTTTCCGGCGCGAAGCTGCGCGTCTTCGATCACAATGATTTGAACGATCTGGAGAACATCCTGAAGTGGGCGGATCACAAAAAAGCGGAAAGCGGAAAGCGGAAAGCGGGAATTCTCATCGTCACCGAATCCATTTTCAGCATGGATGGTGACGCCGCCCCGCTCGCCGAGATAGTCGCGCTTAAAAACAAATACGGCGCGTGGCTAATGGTGGACGAAGCCCACGCCACTGGTCTTTACGGCAGGAATCGTCGCGGCCTCGCCGAAGCCCTCGGCGTCAGTGACCGCATTGAAATCCAGATGGGTACGCTCGGCAAAGCCCTCGGCGCGAGCGGTGGTTACATTTGCGGCTCGCGCAAGCTGGTGGATTTTCTGGTGAACCGCGCGCGCAGTTTCATCTTCAGCACCGCGCCCGTCCCCGCGGCAGCGGCGGCAGCGACTGCCGCGATTGAATTGCTCGGATCCCACGACGGTCAATCTCGCCACGACCTTTTGTGGAAACGCGTCGAACAAATGTTGGTAGGGACGCGTTCCACCGCGTCCCATTCTTCCACCGGAAAGCTTGGGGACGCGGTGGAACGCGTCCCTACCGGCGCGATCCGCACCCCCATCATCCCGCACATCATCGGCGATGAATCCGCCGCCGTCTCTGCCGCCACGAAGCTGCGCGATCAAAACCTTTTCGTCCCAGCCATCCGCTATCCCACCGTCGCGCGCGGCGCGGCGCGCCTGCGCATCACGCTGACGGCGGCTCATTCGGCGGATGATGTCGAGACGCTGACCGGCGCGTTGGAACAAATCGGCAATCGGCAATCGG
>JANYDP010000172.1 GCA_025363535.1 Verrucomicrobiota bacterium
ATCCGAAAAGATTAATAAAATCGTATGTCAGTGTTGCTCCCGTCGCAACGCATAAATCGTCTGATTCCGGGCTGACGCATAACGAAAGGTTTCTGCACTTTATTGAGGCTCGTTCAATAGCGTGACGCGGAACGAGCCGGAGCAGAGCGCGGCGTTCACGCCGCTTCACCTCACCAACTGCAAGCGGCCTGAAGGCCGCGCCCCGTCACTCAATTATCGAGCCTCAATAAATCTTGCGAACTTAATGCAGGCGAAAGTAGGCGCTCGGCAATGAGTTGGTGATGATGAGGCCGCTGATGGGAATGCCGTTGCTGATGGTCACCCAGTTGACGGGATTGGCACCCAGATTGGTGGTCATTTGCAGCACATAATTTGTGCCGGTGGCCGTGGGGAAAAATACTGCCGGTGGGCCGTTGTAAGTGCTCACGCCCAAAATGGGTGGTGGTGGTGGAAGCAAAATTTAGGTGGGAATACCATCAAACGTAGCACCCAAAGCGCGGCGAAGGGAAAATAAAAAGGCCGGAACCTTTTCAGGAACTGGCCTTGAACAATCTTGAAAACAATTTACTGCGGAATCGCTTGGTAGTTATTATGCGGGTTGTAGGGCGTGCTGTAATCAATAAAAATGTAAGGCTGCGAGGGCAGCGCCACATTGGTCAGTGTTGTCCAATTGCTTAGATCGGTCGAGGACTTGATGACATAATTCGTTCCCAACGGGCCATTCACGATTACGCCGGCAAACATCTGGATGGCGATGGTTCCGACAATCGCTGGCTGGCTCGTCACGCTGCCAGCCAGATTGCTGATGATGACCGTATAAACGCCCACGTTGGTTGGAGCCATATTTGAAATCGTGTAGCTCGCTCCAGTGGCACCGGAAATGTTTGTGCCGTTCAAGCGCCATTGATAGCTCAAGCCGCCGCCGGTCGCCCCGACGGTCAAAGTAACGTTTCCGTTGAGGAAAACCGTGTTGTTGGTGGGCTGCGTCACGATAACGGGCGAAACTACCACGGTCAAACTGATGCTGTTGCTGATGCTCCCGGACGTGGCGAAGATGGTGGTGGAACCTTGGGCCAATCCGGTCGCCACTCCGTTGGTGGTGATGGAGGCCACTGACGGAATGCTGCTCGACCAGAGCGAATTTGTGCCGTCATTAGTCACAACCTGTGATGAGCCGTCGCTGAAAAATTTCGTGGCCGTGAATTGCAGATTGGAGCCAACGCTAATGGTTGCATTTGCCGGGCTGACAATGAGGTTCGTCAAGGTTACGGCCGTCTGACTGAAAGTGAGCCGGAATATCGTGCCGCCATTGTTTGAGCTATTTGTGCCGCCATCATGGGTTGCGCCATAAAGACTGCCGTCGGCGGCAAGCATCAAGCCGCGTGGGCTGGATCCGTTTGTGCCGTTAAATCGAACCAAGGTGGTAAGCACGCCATTGGTGGTCAACTTGAAAACTGTGCCTAAACCGGTGTAGTAACCAAACTCGGACGCATTAACGTTGAAGCCTGTTCCGCCAGCTGTGGTGCTACCGTATAGATTGCCGTCACTGTTTTGCAACAATGTTGCGGGTTGCGACCCGTTGGTGCCACCGAAGGAGAAAACCGTTGTTATCACGTCATTGGTGGAAATTTTGAAAACCCTGCCCCACGAGTCACCTGATTGGCCACCGACGGTGGCTCCATAAAAATTACCGTCGAGACCCTTGATTATTCCAGCATTACCTCCCGTTCCGTTCGTAAGCACACGAATTCCACCCGTGCTATTGGTCATTCGGAAGATTGTGCCGCTAGCCGTGATACCATTAAAGTCTCCATCGCTTCTTTGCGCCAATGGCCCTATTGGGGCAAAGCCGTCACCTGAATTATTGAAAGCATGAAGCGTGGAAAGTGTGCCATTCGTTGAAATCTTAAATATTGTGCCTAAACTGGGATCTCCCAATGCCGAACATGCGCCATAAAAATACCCATCATTTCCGAATAACAAGTCGCCCTGTGGGTTGGCACCGTTGGTGCCGCTGGTAAAATTGGCATACAACGACGTTATTGTGCCATTCGTCGCCATCTTAAACACGGTTCCCCGATTGTTAGTATTGCCACCATTAAAAGTTGTCCCGTAAAAGTAACCATCGCCGCCTTGCACGAGCGCACCTCTTGGGTCGGTGCCATTCGTGCCGGAGAACAGTGCCAGCGTGGTAAATGTTCCATTGGCCGCCACCCGGTAGGCCGTGCCATAGCTGCCGCTCTTTCCACCGGCTCCAGTCGTGCCGTAGAAGCTGCCATCCGTGCCTTGCATGAGACCGGCATCTGGGTTGTAACCATTGGTGTTGCCCGGACTACTGGTGCTGAAGGAATACAAGGTGGTCAGCGTTACATTCGTCTGCGCTAATGACTGATCCAGGCAGGCACCGACCAATAATGCGACGAGCAGGTTTTTGATTTGAATATTCATAGGATTATTTCTGGTTTTTGTTTTACGGCATAAAAGTAAAAAGCCGGTTCTGAATCATTGTTCGATCAGCCGGAAAAACTTTGAACTCGCATCCGCAGTGGAGTTGCTCACCGTCATCACCGCGCCGTTGCCGGTGATGCTGGGAAGGTTTGACCAGTTCAACGCGGACAAGGAATTGGCCGATTGCACCGTGTAAGTTTGCCCCAGTTCCGTCTGGATGGAGACGACAAAGTTTGTGCCGGTCTTGGTCGGTCCAAAAATGATGGGCGCGGGACGAATCCAAAAGCCGCCTTGGATGGAAAACCGCGCGCTGCTCGGCACGGCGGCGACGGGCTGGGCGATGGTGCTGCCGAGTTGGAATCGCGCACTGCTGCTGAATGTCGTGCCGCCGCCGGCAATCACGCCGCGCGTGAGGGCGAAACGGCTGCTGCTTTGGGCCAACATTGAAACACCCAAGAAACACGACAGGCAAAAGATTGGCACTTTCATTTGGCGATTGAATTAGTAATAGACAATAACCACGCCGTTTTTGCCATTCTGTGAGGAATTACCGTCAATACAGCCTCCTTGACCACCGCCTCCAGGACCATTTTGATAATTGCCACCACCACGAAAAACCGACCCGCCAATTCCACCTGCACCAGAGGTCACGCCATCAGTGTAGCCGGATTGACCGCTAGTGCCCGACGTTATGTTATTGGCCAAGCTGCCGGTCACCGTTCCTCCTGCCCCACCAGCGCCGTTATTATTGCTGCCTCCCGCGCCAGAGCCGCCGTTTCCACCGTTTGCAGTAATCAAATTTCCAAAACTAGACATTCCGCCAGCAGAGCCACCAACACCGATTCCGGCTGCATTACTACCCTGATTAACACTTCCATTGTTTGCGCCACCATAGCCACGACTTCCAGGAACAACCGTGTAGCTCGTGCCGGGTGTTACAGTGAATACATTCCACGCATACCCACCAGCTCCGCCACCACCGCCATTATGGCCCTCGTAATAAGTTGTGGGCTGAATGGTATAAGAGTAAACACCCGAACCGCCACCACCACCACCACCACCCCACATTTCCACCATGATTCTGGTCACGTTGGCAGGGACTACAAAATTTGTGCTGCTGCCGGTGAACACCTGAATATTGGGAACACCCGCCGAAAATTGAAGCGCATTTCCGTTTGTGAACATAGCAACGTTTGCTCCCGCAGAAAGAGTCACACCATCTGTAAGCCCGTTGACAGTTTTGACAATTTGGCCGCTCGCAATGTTCGTCGCATTGACGGCATTGGCGGTGAGGTTGCGATTGGTCACGGCGCTATCGGCAATTTGCGTTGAAGTCACCGCATTGTTCGCCAACTGCGAACTGGTGATCGCGCCGTTCGTGACCGTGGCCGCGACGGCCGCGAATTGCGCGTAGGGCGTCGGCAACACCTGCACGCGCGGCGTCAACGTTTCCGGGGAATTCGTTCCAGCTTGCACCGTGATGTCCAGCCAGCGCGCCGCGCCATTGAAGACGTTGCCGAAATCCAGGTTCACGGTGAACAGTCCGTTGGCCAGCGTCGGGTTGTTGGTGAGGCCGCTGCCGACTTGGTTGCCCGCCGTCACGGCATCATACAATTTGAAAATCATCGTGTAAGCGCCGTTGGCGTTCGTGCCGTTGTCCTTGAGCTGACCTTGATAGGTGAACGCCGTGGTGCCTTGCGCGCCGACCCGCACGATTCCAGCCAGCAAAGCCATTACGATAAATAGTCTAGTAAATTTTGTTTTCATAGTTTTGTTTCTTTCTGAATTGTTCGGCCCCTCACCCCGCCACCGGCAGGCTCACCACGTCGCTCCAATGTCCCGCTTGGCTGTCGCCGTGGAGGTAGATGCCTTTGTATTTCCACAGCGCGCTCGCGCCGGCGGACGGCAGGGCGGCGGTGTCGGTGTAATCGGGGATGGTGTCCACGGCCAGAAAGACGAAGCCCTTGGCATCGCCGCGATCCACCCAGAATTCTATCCCGTCCATCCCTTGCTTGGTCCAGCCGAGCGTCACCTGCCCGGCGTCCAGCCCGGCGGTGAACACGGGTTTGGCGGCGCTGAAATCAATGGTCTGGTCCGCGCCGATGAGTTGCAACGCCAGCCCGATGGATTCGGTGTAGCCGGGTTGTTTCTTGATGCGTTGGGCCAGCGCGGTGGCGCGGGTGAAGATGCCGGGCGCGACGGCGGCGGGCGGCGTGCCCAAGTTGGGAGCGACGGGCGCAATGCCCAGCGTGGGGGCGGTGCCGTTGCGCGCGGCGTTTTTATAGGCCGTCCATTGCTGGGAGTAGGTGGCGATCTGCGTTTGCGCGGTGATGCACCAATGGAAATACGCGGCGTCGGCCACCACCGCCGCCACTTCCGCCGGCGTCAAGCCGAGCGCGGTGGCGTAGGTGGCCAGTTTCGAGGCGAAGTTGGCGAGCCAGTTGTCTTTTCCGGCGTCGTCCGAGGGGATGTAATAGGCTTTCAGGGGATTTCAGGGGTTGGGAGTTGTTGGAATGGCCGCGAAAGAACGCAGAGAACGCAGAGAAAATGAAATCCTATGCGTGCCTGGCGTTCGCTTGCGGCCAAAAAACGGGTGAATGAGGCTAAAATGCTGGTTTTTAGCGCCTTGCAATGGTTGATGGAGGCCAATGAATGATTTATTGGGGCCAATTAACGATTGCTTGGGCCTAAAGAATCGTTGCGTGGGGCCAAGCAACGGTTCGTTGGGGCCATGAAATGATTCTGCGAGGCCAAGCGACGGCTGAAGGGGGCCATGAAATGATTGCAGGGGCCTGGCAATGATTGATTGGCCCCGCGCAGTCATTTTATGGCCTCCGAGAATGATTGCATGGCCCCACGCAGCGGTCGCGTGGCGGGCTTCAAATGATGTGGAAGCAGAAAGACAGTGCGCGAAGGTATCCGCTCTTATGGCGCAGGGTGCTGCGGTGGCGGACGACTCACCTCGAAATGTCATTCCTAACCTCATGGCTTGCAAGATGCACTTTAAAAAAGCACACGGACATGTCAAGGTTATATGAAATTATTTTTTGCGCGAGTGTGTGATTTTTTTACAGGAGGAAACTGAGAAGAGATTTGAACCGGACCCCTCAGCTTGCTTTTAAATCGTGCGGTCAACCCACTTTCTATGCGTGTGACTGCTCCTTGTGGCTGGACACAGCCGGCGTGACCGGTTTACTAAGAATGAATGTCGTCCGGCTCCAACCGATCCCGTCCGCGCCCGCTCGCTCCCGGTCAGCGGGCGTTCGACCGTTTCATCCTCAAACGTGCGCTGGGTTCCGGCGGCACGGGGGTGGTGTGGCTCGTACACGACCGCGTGCTGGAGCAGCCCGTGGCGCTCAAGTTTCTGGCCGACGAACTTCTGCATGACCGTCACGCCGTGGAACGGCTCAAACATGAAACCCGGCGCAATCTTAAACTGAGCCATCCCAACATTGTCCGCGTCCACGATTTTCTTCAGGACGCCAGCGGCGCGGCCATCATGATGGAATATGTGGAGGGCTGGTCGTTGTGGACGTTGAAGGTGGACAAGCCCAACCAGATTTTCAGCAGCGCGGAAATCACCCCCTGGCTCCGCGAACTTTTCGACGCGCTCGAATACGCGCATCATCAGGTGGGCATCGTCCATCGCGATTTGAATCCTGCCAACCTCATGCTCAATGCGCGCGGGCAACTGAAGATCACCGACTTTGGACTGGCGCGGAATCTCCGGCGTTCGCCGGCCAAGGATTTTGTGGATCTGCGCGTGGTCGGCACCGACATCTACATGAGTCCGCAACAATGGAGCGGGGCCGAACCCACGGTTGCGGACGACATCTATTCCATCGGCGCGACTCTGTACGAACTGTTGACGGGCAAGCCGCCCTTTTATCAGGGCAACATTTTCGATCAGGTTTATGACGCGGTACCGCCGAGCATGAAAGACCGGCTGGGGGAGCTGGGCGTGAAGGACGTCGAAATTCCGGCAGCCTACGAAGAGGCCGTTGCCGCGTGCCTCGCAAAATTTCCCGCCGACCGACCCGCCAGCATCAACGACTTGGCGACGCGGCTGGGGCTGAGGGAAACGCCCGCTCCGGCCCTTTCGCCCGCCGTGATTGCGCCGGAGCCGCCGGAGCCGGAGGTGGAAACGGCCACTCCATTCGTCACGGAAATACTCGACGCGCCCGCTCCGGCTGCAGCGGTTCAACCTGCGGGCGGCGTTGGCTGGAAAATGCTCCTGGGCTTTTTGTGCGCCATCATGCTTGGCTTGATGTTGGGCTGGCTGTTGTTTGGAGCTTTTTTACACCCGCCTGCCAGCGGGACCGCCCCCGGCAAGCTGCCTCGGCCGGGCACGCCGTGGCAAAACAGTCTGGGCCTGAAGTTCGTGGCCGTCCCGGGAACCCCCGGTTTGATGTGCATTTGGGAAACCCGCCTCCAGGATTTCACGAAGTACGTGGATGAAGTGGGCCGCGTTCCGGGCGACAGCATGCTGTCGCCGGACTCGACGAATGCCTGGAAGGACACCGGTCATTCCTGGCGCAATCTGGAATTTCCACAAGGCGCGAATCATCCGGTGGTCGGCATCAGCTGGCGCGAGGCCATGGACTTTTGCGACTGGCTCACCATCCGCGAACGCACCACCGGCTGGCTCACCACGAACCAAAGCTATCGCCTGCCGACTTCCGCCGAGTGGCTCAAGGCGGCGGGCACGAACAAATATGTGTGGGGCGACACCTGGCCTCCGCCCAACGGCGCGGGAAATTTTGCCGGCGAGGAGATTCATCGCCTTCTGCCCGCGCATCTCAGCATCCCGAATTTCAACGATGGTTTCAGCGGCACGGCTCCCGTGGGCAGTTTCCCGCCCAACGCGCTGGGCCTTTACGATCTCGCGGGCAATGCGGCGGAGTTTTGTCTGGATCGTGACCCCAAGGATCGCCAGCGTCGGCGCATGCTGGCGGGCGGTTCGTGGGTGAGTTCGACCGAGGCGGCGCTGTCCGTGAACACCTTTGGCCCCATCCGCGAAACCACCCGCGTCAGTGATTGCGGGTTCCGGTGTTTTCTGGAATTCCGCGCGCCGTCCAACACCAATTCTTCCCCGCCCTGACCCGCTGCTTATCCCGTCCAAGGTTCCCTCAGCACCTTTGACGGGCTTGCCAAAAAAAACTTTTGCCGGATAATTCACCCCATGAGCGCGACGGAAATTATCGAGCAGACCAAAAGATTGCCCACGAGCAACGGCGTGCCGGCAACCGGACGGGTTAGGGCGCGAATCCATTGACGGGCTTGTTTGCCATGGGGATTTTTCGCTTTCCATCTGCATCAGCTCATCCGTAAAAAACTAAAAAGGGAATATTATCTTGGCCACTGAAACCCTCCACTTCGACAACGCCCGCTTTGCGCAGCAGCTGTACAACAACGACCCGCGCAACCTGCAATCTCTGGATACGCATCTTGGCGTCAAGGCCACCTCGCGCGAAGGTTGGATCAAACTTGACGGCGAAGCCGCCGGCATCGAGCGCGCCAAGCATCTTTTCCTGATGCTGGAAAATTCCGTCAAGGCCGGTGCGCCCGTCCGCAACCGTGACTTCTCTCACGCCTTGAACATCATCCAGCACGAGGGCGCGGCGACGCTCAAGGAAATCATGACCGACCGCGTCACGACCTCGGAAAAGCGCTCCGGCGTCACCGCCAAAACCGTCGGCCAGAAAAAATATCTTGATGCCATCCGCACCCACGATGTCACCTTCGGCATCGGCCCGGCCGGCACGGGCAAGACGTATCTTGCCGTCGCCACCGCGCTCGCCGCGCTGCGCGAGGGCAAGGTTTCACGGATCATCCTGACGCGTCCCGCCGTCGAGGCCGGCGAGGCGTTGGGTTTTCTGCCCGGCGATCTCTACGAAAAAATTCTCCCCTATCTGCGCCCGTTGCACGACGCGTTGCAGGACATGCTGCCGATTGATGAGGTGCAGAAACACACCGAGCGCGGCATCATCGAAATCGCGCCGCTCGCCTACATGCGCGGCCGCACGTTGAACAACGCTTTCATCATTCTCGACGAGGCGCAGAACGCCACCGCCGAACAAATGTTCATGTTCCTCACGCGGCTCGGCATCAACTCCAAAGCCGTCATCACGGGCGACGAGACGCAGATTGACCTGCCCGCCTCCAAACGCTCCGGCCTGCTCGAAGCCCATCGCGCGCTGAAGAACATCGAAGGCATCGCCGTCATCGAATTTTCCAAGCGCGATGTCGTCCGGCATCCGCTCGTGCAACGCATCATCGCGGCGTACGAGGAACATCGCGGGCCGCAGAAGCAAACCCACCCGGACGCCAAGGTTTGAGCGGCACTCTCGTCATCAAGCGCGCACGCACCGTGCCGGTGGACACGCGGCACTTGCGGCGGATTGCCAACCTCCTGCTTGGCAAACTGCTGGCGCTGGAAAAATTTGAACTTGGCGTCCACCTCGTCCGCGCGCCGGAGATGACGCGCGTCAACGAAACTTTTTTGCAACACGAAGGAGCCACGGACGTAATCACGTTCGATCACGCCGCACGCCTTACGCCGCACGCCTTTCACGGCGAACTCTTCATCTGCTACGACGTGGCCGTCTCCCAGGCCTGCGAGTTTCGCACCACCTGGCCCGGCGAAGTCGCCCGCTACCTCGTTCACGGCGTCCTGCATTTGCAGGGCTTTGACGATCATCGCCCCGCCGACCGGCGCAAAATGAAGCGGGAGGAAAACCGCCTGCTCCGCGAACTCAGCCGTGGCTGCGTGATTTCCAAACTGGCGGTTCGTGGAACCTCGGCCTAAACTCGCCGCGTGAAAAAAAGTTTCTTCGCGCGCTGGCGCTCCAATTTTCTGACCGGCCTGGTCGTGCTGATGCCGGCGGTGATTTCCATCGCGGTCGTTGTCTGGCTCTTCGGCCACGTTGCCGACCTCACGGACAAGCTGCTGTTTTTTCTGCCCGCCCGTGTCACCCACCACGACAACGGCACCGGCCCGATGTTTTGGTATTGGAGCCTGTTTGCGCTCGTCTTCGCGATGCTGCTGATCGGCGCGGTCGGCCTGTTGGCCCGGCATTACATCGGAAAAAAAATCATCGAATGGATGGACGCCGCGCTGCTCCAGGTGCCATTCCTGAACAAGATTTACGGCGCAACCAAGCAGGTCAACGAAGCGCTCACGTCGGGCGACAAGAACTCCTTCAAGACCGTCGTGATGATTGAATTCCCGCATCCGGGCACCCGCGCCATCGGCTTCATCACGAGCGAACAACGCGCCGAGCCGCAGATCAAGGCGGGGCAGCCGCTGGTCTGCGTTTTCATTCCCACCACGCCGAATCCCACGTCGGGTTTTCTCGTGCTGGTGCCGGAAGACAAAGTGACACGCCTCGAAATGTCCGTGGCCGACGGCATCAAATACATCATCAGCCTGGGCGCCATCGCGCCGGGGTTCACGCCCGGCGGCAGCTTGAAGAATTAGAGTTGGCGACAGCCATGCACGAGCGATTTCCAATGAGACATCGAACATTGAACATCGAACGCAGAATGTCGAAGGCGCTTTGGATTGCCCCTGATCCAAAGTTTGATGTTCAAAGTTTGATGTTCAATGTTTCATTTCCAGCCGCATGATCGAGCGCACCGTCGGCATCATCCTCCGCACGCGGCCGCTGACCGAGACCAGCCTGATCGTCAACTGGCTCACGCCCGACCTTGGCCGTCTCAGCACCGTGGCCAAGGGCGCGCGCCGCGCCCAGTCGCCGTTTCGCGGCAAGCTGGATTTGTTTTACGAAGCCGAGTTCAGCTTCCAACGCAGCCGCCGCTCGGAACTCCACGCGCTCCGCGAAGCCAGCCTGCGCGAAACCCACGCGCCGCTGCGCCACGAAATGGGCTGGCTGCAACAAGCCTCGTATTGCGCCGCCTTGATTGAGCAGGCCACGGAACGGGAAACCCCTCTCCCGGTGATCCACGCCTTGATGCGTGCGCTGCTCGCGGCGCTGCCGCTGCATCCGCCGCGACCGCAGACGATTTTTCATTTCGAACTCAAACTGCTGGACGAACTCGGACTCAAACCGGATCTCGCGGACACCAAGCTCACGCCCGGCACGCGGTTGCTGTCGGAAAAATTAGCCGAGCTGGATTGGGCCGCATCCTCGCACTTGAAATTCAGCGACGCCCAGAACCGCGAGCTGCAACAGTTTCTCCACGGCTTCATCGTGCATCATCTGGAAAAAATTCCGCGCGGGCGAAGTGCGGCGCTGCACGGAGATCAGCCACACTCCCACAAGACATTGCCGGGCGGCGCACCCTGAATAAACTCACGCGATGAATTCTCTCCGTTGCCCAAAACCCTCATGGCCATTGATTGTTGCGCGCAACCGCTTTGCTGTCGCCGTTTCGTTCGCCTACCTCGCTTTGACTGCCACCGCCGCCTCGCTGGAAGACGGCTGGAAAAATCCGCCGCCCGCCGGACGGCTCCGTGCCTACTGGTGGTGGCTCAATGGCAACGTCACTTCCAACGCCATCACGCGCGACCTCGAGCAGATGCAGGCCAAAGGTTTCGGCGGCGCGATCATCTGCGACGCCGACGGCGCGAGTCAGGACGGCAACGACAAAGTCTCGCATGGCCCCACATTTTTTTCTCCGGCATGGCGCGCTCTTTTCAAGCACACCTTAAGCGAAGCGGATCGGCTCGGTTTGGAAATGAGCCTCAACATTCAGAGCGGCTGGAATCTTGGCGGCCCGATGGTCGCCGCCGAAGATGCGCCGAAGAAATTGGTTTGGACGGAACTCCGCGCCATCGGTGGAACCAACCTGGTTGTCCAACTTCCGCAGCCCGGCGCACGGGATAATTTTTACCGCGACCTCTTTGTCGTCGCCTATCGCGTCAACCCCAGCCTGCCGCCGGGCCGTCCATCAATTCAAAACCTCCCGCAAAAGGCCCTGCTGCGCGCACTCGTGCCTTTTTCCGCGCCGGTATCCACGCCGCTGTTTCAAGAATTTCCCGCCACGCCCGGCGAGCAGGACACGCTCGCCGCCGACGTGCTGGACATTTCTAAAAACCTCGCCACCGACGGCACGTTGCGCTGGGAAGTTCCGGCGGGCGACTGGCAGATTCTACGCTTCGGCTGCACGCTCAATGACCATTGCCGTGTCTCGACGGGCAGCGAAGGCTGGGACGGATATGCGCTGGATCCGTTCGACTCGAACGCGTTCAAAAAATATTGGGACGCCGTCGTGGAACCGCTCATTGCCGACGCCGGGCCGCACACGGGCAGGGCTTTGAAATATTTGTTCACCGACAGTTGGGAAGTGGAAGTGGCGAACTGGACGCCGACCTTGCGCGCGGAATTTCAAAAGCGGCGCGGCTACGATTTGCTGAAATGGCTGCCGGTCATCGCGGGAAAAATCATCAACAGCCGCGACGAAAGCGACCGTTTCCTGAACGACTTTCGGAAGACGATGGGCGATCTGGCGATTGATAATCACTTTCGCTTGTTCCGCGACGGCGCGCACAAACACGGCCTGTTGATCCATCCCGAAAGCGGCGGGCCGCATGCCGTGCCGATTGACGCGCAACGCTGCCTCGGCATGGATGACGCGCCGATGAGCGAGTTCTGGGCGTGGTCGTGGACGCACCGCATCGGCGACGAAAACCGTTTCTTCGTCAAGCAGCCCGCGAGCGCCGCGCACACCTACGGGCACAACCTCGTGCTGGCGGAAGGGTTCACGACCATCGGGCCGCACTGGCAGGAAACGCTGTGGGACAACTTGAAGCCCGCGTTCGACAAGGCGCTCTGCGAAGGGTTGAACCTGCTGGTTTGGCACGCGTTCGTCTGCTCGCCGGCGGAGACAGGCATTCCCGGCCAGCAATATTTTGCCGGCACGCATCTCAATCCGAAGGTGACGTGGTGGGAAAAATCCGCGCCGTTCTTCAGCTACCTCAACCGCTGCCAGTT
>JANYDP010000306.1 GCA_025363535.1 Verrucomicrobiota bacterium
GGTCGGCTTCGCCAACGGAGCAGCAGCGGGAGTCGGTGTCGATGCAGACCAAGTCAGCGTTGCCGCTGGGCCGGCCCTTGACCAGCACCTCGGCGCTCAGGCCAAGCCGCAAACCGACGCCGGCGATTTCCGCCGCGCCGCTGATGTCATCCGCAATGACTCCAATCATACAAGGGCAACTCCGGTGTTTCTTCCCGCCGCCAGTTCGGCGGCGACATGGATGGCAGAATATAAACTGCGCGGATCGGCCACGCCTTGCCAGGCAATATCAAAAGCGGTGCCGTGATCCACCGACGTGCGGATGATCGGCAGACCGAGCGAGATGTTCACGCCGGTGTCGAATGCGAGCATCTTGAAAGGAATGTGGCCCTGGTCGTGGTAGAGCGTGACGATGGCGTCGAATTTTTTCCGCTGCGCCGTGGTGAACGCGGCGTCGGGCACGAGCGGGCCTTGCGCGTCAATGCCGCGCGACCGCGCCTGGGCGACGGCGGGTTCGACAAAACTTTCCTCCTCGCGATGGCCAAACAAACCATGTTCGCCCGCATGCGGATTCAAGCCACAGACGCCGATGCGCGGCGCGCGGCGGCGCAGCCAGGTCATGGCCTCGGCGGTGAGTTCGATCACGTTGAGGATGCGCTCGACGGAAAGTTTGCCCGGCACTTCGTGGTAGCCGATGTGCGTCGTGGCCATGCTCACGGTGAGCACGTCCGAGTAGAGCATCATGCAACTGCGTTTCGCGCCGGTGAGCGCGGTGAAAATTTCGGTGTGGCCGGGATGGTTCACGCCGGAGAGACGCAGCGCCTCTTTGTGGATTGGCGCGGTGACGACGCCCGCAATTTTTCCGTCCAGCGCGGTGCGGATGGCGTGCTCGATGTACAGATAACCGGCCCTGCCGCACGCGGCGGAAACTTTTCCAGGTTCGATGCTGGCGGCGTCCACCGTGGCGCAGTCAACGAGCGTGGGAACTTCAATTGTCTTTGCGGCGGCCAGTTCCGGGAGTGAAATGACACGACAATCCAGCGCGGGATTTCCGGCGGTTTGCGCCGCGCGTTTCAACACGCCGGCATCGCCGAACAGCACCGGCACGCATTCGGCCAGCACGGACGGCTCGCGCAATGCCCGCAGACAAATCTCCGGGCCGATGCCGGCCGGGTCGCCCATGGTGAGACCGAGAATGGGTTTGGCACTCATGCGTTTCAGTTCAGCAAATGCAGGAGGGACATTTCGCCGCGCAACGATTGGATTTCCGGTGCCGTCAACGGCAGGAGCGGCGGCAGCACATGCGGTTCACAAAGCCCGCGACAGTGGACGGCGGCCTTGAGGACGGCAAGCGATTCGTTCAGCGTGCGGCCTTTCTGGTAGAGCGCCGCCACGGTGTTCATGCGCGTGAAATATTCCCTGGCCTTGGCCCAGTCACCGCGTTCAGCGGCGGCGCACAGGTCATGGCAGGTTTGCGGAACCAGGTTGCCGACGCTGGGTACAATGCCGTCCGCCCCAAGCTGCAATCCTTTTTCCATCAGCGCGCCGACGCCGATGAAGACGGCAAAGCCCGGCTTACGCCCGAACCGTTTCAGCAGTTCCTCGATCCGCTGCGGATTGTTTTCAGAATCCTTGAGGCCCGCGAGCCGGGGATGGCCGAGCAACTGTTCGACCGTGTCGAGCGGAATGGAAACGCCTGTCGTCATCGGCATGTTGTAAAGAATCACCGGCCCGGAACTCTGGTCGAGCAGGGCGCGAAACCAGCCGGTTAGTTCAGACACGGGCGCCGGTTTTGAAATCGGCGGGTGAACGACCACCACATCCGCCCCGGCGCAGAGATAGTCGTTGGCACAGCCAAACTCAGAAGGGTTGAGATCGCCCAACCCCGCGTAAAGCAGGCAGCGGCCCTGAATTTTTTTGGCGACCCGTCCGACAAACTGACGGCAAAATGGCTGCGGAATGCGCGCGCCCTCACCGGTCGTGCCCAGCACGAAAACACCTTCCACCCCGTCCGCCACCAGCGCTTCCACGAGCTGATCCACCGCGACTTCATCCAGTCCGCCAGCGGCCGTGAACGGCGTGACCATGGGAACCACCGCACCGTGATGTTTGTGTCCGTTGTTCATTTCAAAAAGTTTCTTCGTAAATCCGCACCGCGTCGGCCTCTGTGACCGGACGCACATTATTTTTCAAAAGCCGGGTGACCTGTATCGCCGCCTGCGCCATCCCGGGAATGGCCGCGCGCGGGATGTTCAATTCCGACAGCCGCTGCGGCACGCCGCACGCCCTCGACAATTCGGCGAGCCGCACGATGCCGCGTTCGGCGGTCTGGAGATCGGTGCCGGTGCGTTCGACGCCGAGGACGAGCGCGATTTCCGCATAGCGCGCCGTGGCCGCCGGGACGTTGAACTTCAAAACCGCCGGGGCGAGCAGGGCGTTGGCGACGCCGTGGGCGATGTGAAATTTTCCGCCGAGCGGATACGACAGTGCGTGAATCGCCGCCGTGCCGACCGGTCCGAGGCACAGGCCGCCGAACACACTGCCGAGCGCAACGTTGGCGCGGGCTTCGGTGTCCTGGCCGTTCTGCACGACGCGCAAAAGATTTTCCGCGATCAATTTCACACCGCGCAGCGCGTAGGTGTCGGTGACGGGGTGGGCGAAATTGTTGGCGTAACCTTCGATGCAATGCGTGAGCGCGTCCAGGCCTGTGGACGCGGTGACGGCGGGCGGCACGGCCAGCGTCAGCAGCGGATCAATGAACGCCGCGTCGGGAACGAGGTGCGGACTGACGACGCCTTTCTTCAACTCGTCGGCTTCGTCGAGCAGCACGGCGATGGGCGAAACTTCTGCACCCGTGCCGGCCGTCGTCGGCAGGCAGACGAGTGGCAGCGCGCGCGCTGACAAAAGGTTGGTGCCGAAAATTTCCGCGACGTTTTGCTTTCCGCGCACGAGCGCGGCCAGGAGTTTGGCCACGTCAATTACGCTACCGCCGCCGACGGCGAGGACGGCATCCACATTGGTCAGGCGCGCGATTTGCAGCACGTTTTCAAAAAAGGCCAGCGTCGGTTCCGCCGGAACAAATTTGTTTTCCGGGACTTCGATGCCGGATTTTTTCAGCGCGTTGACGAGCAATGCGATTTGCGGGCGAACCGATTTGCTCGTGACCAGCAGCACGCTTCTTGCGCCGCATTGCGCGAGAAAGTCAACGCATTGCGCCGCGCAGCCGTTGCCGAAAACGATGCGCGGAGGTTGAAGCAGCGTGATCGTGTTCATCGGTCTGCTCCCGTAGCGGCGTCTCGGCAGAGCGCCGCTGAATTTTCTTTGGAAGTGCGGCGCTCTGCCGAGTCGCCGCCACGTCGTTTTTCCAGCCAGCCCCAGAGCGTCATGCTCCGGGTGGCCGGCTCCGGGGCGGGAAAGCAGTAACTCGCGAGCCAGCCGACCACGAGCACGATGACATGCGCGATGACGCCGATCATGACGCTGGGCCAGGTGTAGTTGTGCCCGGGCAGATCTAGGATGATGCTGGAACCTTTCGTGACTGGACTCGTCAGCACGGCCCAGGCGGTGAACAGGAACGCCACGCCGATGCCGATCCAAAGCCCCTGCTTGTTTGCGCGGCGGCTCAAGAACGCCAGCAGGAACATCCCCGCCAGGCCGGCGGACAAGATCGCCGTGGCCGCGTAGTAAAGCGTCAGCGCGCTTTCACCGCGCCACGCGATGATGGCGCCGATGCCAACGGCGACTGCACCGCAGATGGCGACGATGAATTTGCCGAGGAGCAGGCGCTGCTTGTCCGTCGAGGCTGGGCGCAGCTTGCGGTAATAATCCTCCACGCCCACGGCGGAAAGGCAGTTGAGATCGGACGACATTGTGGACATCGCGGCGGACATGAGTGCGGCCATGAAGATACCGGCAAGACCGGCGGGGATTTTTGTCGAGAGAAAAAACGGAAACACGCGGTCGGCGATGACCTTGCCCTTTTCATCCAGCAGATGCGGGGGCAGCACTTCGCCGGAAAGCTGGTAGTATGCCCACAGCAACGTGCCGACAAGCATGAACGCCGTCCATGCCGGCACGCACAACGCTGCGCCGAGGGCGGTGCCTTTAAGGGCGTCCCGGTCGTTCTTCGCCACGAGGTAGCGTTGCACGAGCGTCTGGTCGGCGACGTATTTTTGGAGGTATTGAAACACGCCGTAGATCGAGAGCACCCAGAAACTCGATTTGCTCGCGAGGTCGAAGTTGAAGGAGCCGAGATCGAATTTGTGTTTCGACGCCGCGAGATCGAACGCCGCGCCGATGCCGCCGGGCATGTGCAACCACAGCCAGCCGAGGCACACGAAAATTCCAAAGAGTTTCACGAAGCCCTGGATGACGTCGGTCCAGATGACGGCTTCGAGTCCGCCGATCACCGTGTAGAAAACCGTGATCG
>JANYDP010000308.1 GCA_025363535.1 Verrucomicrobiota bacterium
GAAAGTTCAATGCTCGTCCTGCCACAACCCGCATGACGACCAGTTCGGAAAATTTCTGGTCATGGACAATACCGGTTCGGCGCTGTGCCTCGCGTGCCACACGGATGCGAACTGGCCCGACTCTGCGCACGGCAATTCCTCCGCGTCGTTGGTCGGCACTTCAATGAAGCTCGCCGCCGGCAAGCGCGGCGCCAAAACCGTCGCCGTCAACGCCTGCGAAAACTGTCACACCTCGCACCAGGCCGGCTCGAAGGCGCGCCTGCTGGTTCATTCCAAGGAGGAGGAGAATTGTTTTTCCTGCCACAACGGCACCGTGGTGAAAAAAAATCTTCGCAACGAATTCACCAAGCCCAGTGCGCATCCCGTGCTGCCCACCGCGTCGCAGCACCAGGTCGGCGAAGACCTCGTCAACGGCCCGCGCCACACCGCCTGCGCGGACTGCCACAACTCCCACGCCACCAGCGGGGCCACCGCTGCCGCACCCAATTCGCCAGGTTCCATTGCTGGTACCAAGGGTGTCAATGCCACCGGGGCCGTTGTCGTTCCGGCCCGGCGCGAGTATGAACTGTGTTTCCGCTGCCACGCCGACAGCCTCAACCGCGGTCCCGCTCGGTTGACACGCCAGCATCCGGAGACGAACAAAAGGATTCAGTTCAACCCGTCGAACAAATCGTTTCACCCGGTTGCATCACTGGGGCGTAATCCGAACGTGCCCAGCTTGATCGCGCCCTGGACCACCGCGTCCCAGATGTATTGCACCGACTGTCACAACAACGAGCAAGGTCCGCGGGCCGGCGGCACCGGCCCCGACGGCCCGCACGGCTCGGCCTTCGCGCCGTTGCTCGAGCGGCAACTGGTGCTGACCGATTTCAGTCCCGAGAGCGCCGCCAACTACGCGCTGTGCTACAAATGCCACAGCCGCGCAAGCATTCTTGGCGACCAAAGTTTCAAGCTGCACCGCAAGCACATCGTGGACGACAAAACCGCCTGCACCACCTGCCACGATTCGCACGGCGTGGCCGCCAATGACCGGCTGATCAATTTCAACCGCGATTACGTGACGCCTTCCGCCGCCGCCAGTGGGCGACTGGAATTCAAGACCACCGGCACGGGCAGTGTCACCTGTACGCTCACCTGCCACGGGGTGGATCACGCCGGAACAACCTATCCCGTGGCGCAGCGGATTTTTCTCCCGCACCGCTGAACGATGAGGCGGCCCGCCGCGTTTCTTGTTTGTGGGGTGGCACCAGTGTAAGACAGCCTTTTCTCCGCGAGTTGTGGCCGCTTTATGCCACATGACTTTCAAGGCATTCGGAATAATTTGTGCAGATGCCCAAAGCTCGAACACCCGCTGGTGCCGCAAGTCCTTTGTGCTAGAAACAAAACTCAAAATCTCTGTGATCAATCTTTGGCTGACCCTTTGTTGGTTCTGTTTTTGTGGCTTGGCGTTTGCCGGTGGAACGTGGAGCGCCTTGACCACCTCGCCGCTGGCAGGAGTGAACATGTGTATGCTTCTGGGCGATGGCACCGTGCTCGGCATGAATGGAGATGGCACCTGCGTCAAGCTCACACCAAACAGCAGCGGCAGTTACCTCAACGGCACTTGGACGACGGTGGCGCACATGAACGATGATCGTTTATTCTTCGCCTCGACGTTGATGACGAATGGAAATGTTTTTGTCGCCGGTGGCGAATACGGCGCGGGCCATGACCACGCAGAATATTACGATCAGTTAAATAACGTTTGGACGCGCATTCCTGATCCCGTTCCCGGCGTGGGCTTCTCGGATGCGATCTCAAAAATTTTGCCGAACGGCAACGTGCTGGTTGCGCCGGTCAGCTTGTTTGGCGGCTGCCGGATTTACAATGTGGCCTCGAATAATTGGCAGACCGCCGCCACGGCTCCGAATCAAAACGAAGTCTGCTGGGTCAAGCTCGCGAGCGACAGCATTCTGACGATTGATACCGGCGCGCAGACCTCGCGGCATTATGTGCCGGCGCTCAACCAGTGGGTGGCCGATGGCAATGTGCCGGTGGTCATCTACGGTTATGGATCGGAAATCGGCGCGGGATTTTTGCTGCCCGATGGCCGCGTGTTTTTCATCGGCGGTTCCACGAACACGGCGATCTACACGCCCGGAGCCACGCCAGCCGTCGCGGGCAGTTGGGTGGCCGGGCCGCCGATGGTGTTCGGAGCGAACCAACTGGGTGCAGTGGATGCACCGGCGGCGATGATGGCGAACGGGAAAATTCTTTGCTGTCTCGGACCAGTGGGCGGTTTCAACAGCCCTTGTTATTTTTACGAATACGATTATCTCGCCAACAGTTTCACGGCGGTGGGCGCGCCCGGCGGCGGCGGCATTTACAACGCGCCGCCATTCGTGACGAGTATGTTGAATTTACCGGACGGCACCGTGTTGCTCGTCGGCGGACAAAATTCCACGTCGCTCTACCTCTACACGCCGGATGGCACGCCGCTGCCCGCCGGACAGCCGGGCATCGTGAGCATCACGGAAAATGCCGACGGCTCGTATCATCTCACCGGCACGAATTTGAATGGCATTTCCGAAGGCGCGGCGTATGGCGATGACGAGCAGATGGACAGCAATTTCCCGCTCGTGCGGATGACGAATGCCACCAGCGGCAATATTTTTTACGCCCGTATTTTCAACCGCACCAGCACGAGCGTGATGCAGAGCAACCTGGTTTCGGCCACGGAATTTTCCCTGCCGCAAAATTTACCAGCGGGAAATTATTCGCTCGTCGTCGCGGTGAATGGAAATCCTTCCGCCCCGACCAATTTTATTTATTCGCCGCCTGCGGTACCAACGGGACTGGCCGCCATCAGCGGCAGCAACACGCTGATAAAATTGAGTTGGAACACGAGCGCCGGGGCGACGGCCTACAATTTGAAACGTTCCACCAACAGCACGGGTTACTTTGCAACCATCGCCACGCTGACGGGCACGACTTACACGAACACGGGGCTGATCAATGGTTTCACTTATTACTACAAAGTTGCGGCGGTAAGCGTCGGCGGACCGAGTTCGGATTCCGCTGCGGTGAACGCCACGCCGGCCGGGCCGCCGCCGGTGCCGACGGGATTTGCGGCGGTGACCGGGGCGAACGGTTTTGTGCCGTTGTCATGGAATCCCAGCTTCGGCGCGACGAGTTACAATTTGAAACGCGCCACCGTCAACGGCGGACCTTACACGACCGTCTTCAGCGTCACGGGAACAAACTACAGCGACGTGAACGTCACCAACGGCGTGGCGTATTATTACATTCTCACTGCCGTTGGCCCGAACGGCGAGAGCGTAGCCACCGCACAAGTGAGCGCCACGCCGCTCACGCCGGTGGTCGTCACTTGGTTCAAGGCGGACGCCATCACCGGTCTCGGCAACGGCGCGGCGGTGGCGAGTTGGATTGATTCTAGCGGCAACGGCTTCACCGCCGCGCAGGCGACGGTTGGCCAGCGTCCCACTTACGCCACAGCAGCCGTGAATGGTTTGCCCGTCGTGCATTTCAATTCTGCGAGCAGTCAGAACCTCACTTTCAATCGGCCAATACAGGATAATTTTACTTTGTTCTGCGTCTTCCGCAGCACCCAGGGATTGAATCCCGGCACGCAGTTTTATCAAGGAGCCGGCTTGGTGAACGGTGAAGTCTCAGGCACGTCGAATGATTTTGGCACCTGTCTGTTTGCCAACGGTCAGGTGTGCGCAGGCATTGGCAATCCCGACACGTCCATCAACTCGCTCCCAAATTACAACGACGGCAAACCGCACTTGCTGTCGTGGAAACGCTCTCTCACCACCGGCAAAGTGGAACTCTACCTGGACGGCGCGCTGGCAGGTTACTTCACCGGCAATTTGAATTCGCTTACCGGGCCGGCCAAGCTCGCGCTGGGCGCGCAGCAAACTTTGAATAATTATCTGACCGGCGATCTCGGCGAAGTGAAAATTTATTCCTCCGCGCTTTCCGACGCCGACCGCATGGCGCAGGAGTCCGGGCTGATGACCAAGTGGGGAATCACCAATGCGCTGACGCTCGTCGGCAATGTGGTGGTGAACCTTGATGCGACCACGCAACCCATCGGCTCGCTGGCCTATGTCACGAACAACGGCACGGCGGGCGGCGTGTTTCAATCGTTCACGAACAGCGGTGTTGGTCCGCAAGTCATCGCGGTCGGCGGCGGCACGCGCGGCGTTTTGTTCGACGGCAATTCCATGCTCGTCCACAAAACAACGGTGAACGGCGCGACGCAAAACGCCCCGGCGAATTTGACTTCGACGAGCTTCACCGGATTTTCAGTCGAGGCGTGGGTGTATGAGCCGACCACAATCAATGACAGTCCGGTGGTTTCGTGGGGCACGCGCGGGAATTGCGGCGGGCAAGTTTCATGCGCCTACGGTTCGAGCACTTCCTGGGGCGCGCTGGGCATGTGGTGCAACGATCACGGCTGGGGCACGCAACCCGCGATTGGCCAGTGGCATTATCTCGTTTGGACGCTTGGCACAGACGCTGTCGAGACGCTTTACGCGGACGGCGTCACCAATGCGATTTACACCGGCGTCAATGCCAGTGTTGATCCGAACAACAATATCTGCATCGCGTTCTCACACGGCAATACTGGCGGCTCGCTCACGGGCGGTGTGAATGGCGGCTGCGAAATTGTCGGACGCGTGCGCATCATGGACGGCATTCTCACCAGCCAGCAGGTAGCGAATAATTTTGCGACGGAGCGGGGTGCGTTCACCAATGGCACGCCGGCGTTTTTGACCACCGCGCCGCTGCATCGCTGGTCGTTCACCAATGCCGTCAACGCCAATGCCACCGGACTCGTCGTCACCGACATCGGTTCTGCGAACGGCACGACGAATCAAATCAACGGCATCATCCGCAATAATGGCGGCACGGCGGCCTTCACCGGTTCGCAACTCACTTTGAGCGGTGGCAGTTCCGCGACCGCGCCCTACGTTGATTTCACCAACGCGTTGATTTCTGTGTTGAGCACGAACCGAAATGGTTCCGGCCAGTTGACGGTGGAGACCTGGCTCACGCCGCAGGGCGCGGGAAACTGGGCGCGCATATTCGATTGCGGCAGCACCACCAGCGGAAAAATCGCGGCCCCGGGCGGAAGTTTCACCGGCGTGAACTTTGTCAATCTCGTGGCGACGCCCACCGGCAATCAAAATCAATCTTCCGTTGGGTTTCCGACGCAAAATTATTATTTCAGTTCAGCCATCACCGGCATTCCGCTGCATCTGGCAATGACTTGGGATGACGTGACCAACACCGGCGTCATCAAGCTTTACGAAAATGGCGTGCAGGTCGGCTCCATCGTCGCGACCAGTCGTATGTCGGCGGTAACCGATCTCAACAACTGGCTGGGCCGTTCGTTGTATTCGTCGGATGCGAATTTACAGGGCAACATTTCTGAGTTCCGCATTTTCAACCGCCTTCTGTCTTCGGCGGAAGTGATGAATGATTATCAGCTTGGGCCGGCCTTCGCTGGCAACGTCATCAAATGGAACGGCAACGTCAGCACGAATTGGGATGTGAACGCCACGTCCAACTGGCTGGCCGAAAATATTCCCGTGCGTTTTCAAAATGGCGTCGCTGTGCAATTCGATGACACGCTCGCTGGCACAACGAACGTTGCGATTGCCGCCGCTGTCTCGCCGTCCGCCGTGGTCGTCAGCAATGCGGTGGTCAATTATATTTTCAGCGGCAGCAATGGCATCACCGGTTCCGCCACGCTCACCAAGTTCGGCGCGGGAACGTTGACACTGAATAATTCCAACGCCTACACCGGCAGCACCGCCGTCAATGGCGGCAGCCTGTTCGTCAATGGCTCGCTCTCGGCCAGCAGTTTTGTGAACGTGGCCAGTGGCGCGACGCTCGGCGGCAACGGCGTCATCAACGGAACCGCCCTCATCAATTCCGGCGGCACCATTTCTCCCGGCACGGGCATCGGCATTTTGAAGTTCACCGCCGCGCCATTCTTGAATGGCCGCACGCTGATGGAAATCAACCGGGGCGCAGCGACGAACGCAGATAAAATCATTCGCTCTGGTGGCAATCTCGCTTACGCCGGAACACTCACCGTGACGAATCTAGGTGCAGCGCTTCAGAGCGGCGACACCTTTGATTTATTCGACGCGACCAGTTTCACCGGCAGTTTTACCAGCACCACGTTGCCAGTCTTGTCCACCGGTCTGATCTGGAACACCAACAATCTACTCGTCTCCGGCATCATTTACGTCACGAACATTTTCTTCGATCTGACTTACAACGCCGCCGCCAACGGCAACATTTCTGGCAGCGCAACGCAATCCGTCATCTACGCTGGCAGCGGAACCGCAGTGACCGCCGTGCCCAACACCGGCTACGTCTTCACGAACTGGAGCGACGGATTGGCCGTCAACCCGCGCACTGATTCCAATGTGACCAGCAATCTCACCGTGACGGCGAATTTTATTTCCCTCTTCACAGACGCATTGCCCGCGCCTTGGACGACGAACGCCTTCGGCAACTTCACCGCCGCCACCAGCGCGACGTATTCCAACGGCATCTTCACAGTGACTGGCGCCGGCGCAAACATCTCCGGCACGAACGATAATTTCTGGTTTGTGAACCAGCCGTTCACCAACGATGCCACGCTCGTGGCGCGCGTCGTCAGCCAGAGCGGCACGAATTCCTCCGCGCGCGCCGGGGTGATGATGCGTGAAAATTTCGGCACGGGTTCGCGCTCGCTGTTTGTGGGATTGACCCCGGCGAGCCAGGCTCAATGGGTGCGTCGCACCACCGTCGGCGGCAACAGTTCCACCACCGCCGTGACCGGAAAACCCGCGCCGTATTGGATCCGCCTGTCGCGCAGCGCAAATATTTTCACTGGCTTCATTTCCAGCGACGGCACAACTTGGTCGCAACTCGCGAGCGTCAGCATGGGCGCGAACACCAACTACACACTCGGCCTGGCCGTCTGCTCTGGATCGGGCAGCGACTTGAACGCATCCGTTTTTGACAATGTGATCGTGACCAACTCGGCAAACTTCGGTTCGACATTGACTGCGACGCCGTCAACTCCGGCGAACATCAGCGCGCTGAACTTGAGCGCAGACTCGGTCAGCTTCACCGTCACGGGCGAAACCAATACCGTCTGGCAGTTGGAGGAGTCCACTGACCTGATCAATTGGACGCCGTTGCAAAACGTCGGATTTGTTGAAGGCACTTTGCAACAGCAGGAAGCCGACGACGCCCGCCCGCAACGCTTCCTGCGCCTGCACTGGATTCCGTGAACATAAACTCCCAATTGACCGTCACGCTGCCAGTCAGCTCGGACGCCTTTTTTTCCGGCTCGCCTTTCCTTGAACGATGCCAAACCAGCCTCTTTTGAAATGCGTCCGGCTTTGTCTCCTGCTCTTGCTGGCAGGCGTCCGGTTGAGCCACGGCGCGGCGGTCGCGGGCGATGACTTCACTGCCAACACCGCCGTTGCCGCGCAGGCGCTCCAGCAGTGGTACAATCCGCAGGGACTGTGGGACACGACCGGTTGGTGGAACGCCGCGAATTGTCTCGAGGCCATCGAGAACGCTATCGTCGCCAACAACGGCGGGGCTTACCTGGACGTGTTGAAAAAAACTTTCGACCGCAACTGCGCCAAAAATTTTCTCAACGAGTTCTATGACGACGAAGGCTGGTGGGCGCTCGCCTGGATGCGCGCCTACGACCTGACCGGTGAGGCGCGCTATCTCGACATGGCCAAAACGATTTTTGCGGACATGCAGACCGGCTGGGATGATCACTGCGACGGCGGCATCTGGTGGAAAAAGGAACGCCGCTACAAAAACGCCATCGCCAACGAACTTTTCCTGCTCGTCGCGGTTCGGCTGCACCAGCGAACGGTCGGCGCGGCTGAATCCACGCCGTACCTCGACTGGGCGTTGAAAGAGTGGCGTTGGTTTCAACACAGCGGAATGATCAACGCCGGTCACCTCATCAACGACGGATTGAATCGCGCTTGTGAGAACAATGGCCGTACGACGTGGACTTACAACCAAGGCGTCCTGATTGGTGGACTGGCCGAGTTATACCGCGTGACCGGCGACACCAACTGCCTGCGCGAGGCGGTCGCCCTTGCCGATGCGAGCATCGGCACCTTGGTTGACCCCAACGGAATTTTGTCCGAGCCGGCCGAGCGGGAACACGGCGGTGGACGCGACGTGCCGCAGTTCAAGGGGATTTTTATCCGTTACCTGGCGCTGCTCTACGATGTGACGCGCCGGCCCGCGTATTTTGATTTTCTGATTCAGAACGCCCACTCGGTCTGGGCCAACGACCGTGACTCCGCAAATCATTTCGGCCTGCGCTGGAGCGGGCCAGTGGACGCCGTGGACGCCGCCCGCCACAGCTCCGCGATGATGGCCGTCAGCGCGCTGGCCGAACCGGTGATGAAGGATGATCGCGCCGGCGTTTTCGGAAGGTGGATGGCGGGGAAGGTTAAACATGACCTTGGCAGACCCGATGGCCTCAACGGCTGGACCGCCGATCCGGTTGAAACAAAAATCTCGGGCGACCTGGTCAACGGAGCGCGCACCGAGACATTGCCCGTTGGAAAGTACGTCGTCACCTTCGAACTCAAAGTGGACAACTTCAATCGGGACAATGCCGAAGTGGCGACGCTTTCCGTCGTGGACTTTGCAAGCGGCCAGGTGGTGGCGTCGCGTGAAGTAACACGAAAGGAATTTTCCACGACGCTCTACCAGACGTTCACTGTGCGCTTCCCGGCAGTCGCCACTAAACGCTATGAGTTTCGCACCTTCTGGCACTATGCTCCGCACGCAGTCCGATTGACCCAGCGCGGCATCGTGCTGCAAACCGAATGAATCCATTTGCCCCTGCGATTTTAAGCCGGCCCGCGGGCGACCCGCGCGTGTGGCTGCTGGATCCGGCGGTGACGTTTCTCAACCACGGCTCGTTCGGCGCGTGCCCGCGCAGCGTGCTGGAATTTCAAAGTGACCTGCGGGCGCGGCTCGAACGCTCGCCGGTGCAATTTCTCGTTCGCGAATTGGAGCCACTGCTGGACAACGCCCGTGCGGCTCTGGCGCAATTCGTCGGCGCGGACGCGGACGATTTGGTTTTCGTTCCGAACACCACGTCGGGTGTGAATACGGTGCTGCGTTCGCTCACGTTTGCGCCGGGCGATGAACTGCTCGTCACCAATCACGAATACGCCGCGTGTCGCAACGCGCTGAACTACGTCGCCGAACGTTTTGGGGCGCGCGTGGTGGTCGTGAACATTCCGTTTCCGTTGTTAAGTGCGGATGAAATCGTCGCGTCCATTCTCGCCGCCGTGACGCCGCGCACGCAGTTGGCGCTGTTGGATCATGTGAGCAGTCCGACGGGGCTGGTGATGCCAATTGAAAAACTCGTGGGCGAACTCGCGGCGCGCGGGGTGGACACGCTGGTGGACGGCGCGCATGCGCCGGGCATGGTTCCGCTGAACGTGAAAAAAATCGGCACGGCTTACTACACCGGCAACTGTCACAAGTGGCTCTGCGCCCCGAAAGGCGCGGCGTTTTTGTGCGTCCAGCCTTCGCGGCAAAAACTGATTCGTCCGCTCGTCATCAGCAACGGCGCAAGTTCGCGGCGAACGGATCGCTCAAAATTTCAAATCGAATTCGCGTGGACGGGCACGGGCGAGCCGTCGGCGTATCTGTGCGTGCCCGAAGTTCTGAAGTTCATGGAGTCGCTGCGGCCCGGCGGCTGGCCGGAAATCATGGCGCGCAATCGTGCGCTCGCGCTCGCCGCGCGAAAAGTTTTGTGCGCGTCACTGAAAGTTTCCGAGCCGTGTCCCGAAGAATTTATCGGCTCGCTCGCCGCCGTGCCGCTGCCGGATGCGCCGTCCGGTGCGCAACCAGTCCAGCCGCGCAATGAGTATCCGCTGCAAGATTGGTTGCGCGTGCAGCACGGCCTCGAGGTTCCGGTCATGCCGTGGCCCGCACCGCCAAAACGATTACTTCGCATCTCGGCGCAACTTTACAATTCTTTACCGCAATACGAACGGTTGGCCGCGGCGCTGGCAAATAATGATTTAACCAAACTATGAAAACCATCCGACTCCTGCTCGCTCTCCTGAGCTTCACCGCTGCCTTTGTTTTGGCGGCCACCGCCGCTGACAACTCCTGGAGCGGCAACGCCATCACTGCCGACGGAAAAATTCTCGCGCAGATTTCCGTCAACGCCTCGGCCGCCGACAGCCTGGCCGATTGGGGTAAACAGGCCGGCGAGATTTGCACGGTGTGGTATCCGAAAATCAATTCGCTGCTCGCGAGCGACGGTTTTGTTCCGCCGCCGACGGTGCGCCTGGATTTTCGCAACGACTGGCCGAAGGCCGTCGCCAGCACCAGCGGCAACGTCATCAGCATCTCGTCCGATTATGTGACCCGGCATCCGACCGACCTTGGCCTGATTGTTCACGAGCTGACTCATGTGGTGCAGTCGTATCCGCCCGGCGGCCCGGGCTGGCTCGTGGAGGGCATCGCGGATTACATCCGCCTGAGCCACTTCGAACCGAGCGCGCCGCAGCCGCGTATCAATCCCGAGCGCGCCAGCTATCGTGATTCGTATAAAACGGCGGCGATCTTTCTGGCGTGGATCGAAAAAAATCACGCCGCGCAAATCGTGAAGCAGCTCAACCAGGCCTTGCGCGAACAAAAATATAAGAACGAACTGTTTCGCGATTTCACCGGCAAGACGCTGGATGAACTGTGGTCGGAATTTACCGCTTCGTTGCGCGGCCCGGTGGCGATGGGGCAATCCGCCGACGCGACGGAAAACAAATCGCCGGTCACGCTCGCGAATCCCCTGATGGGCACGGATTCGACGGGCGGCTTCTCGCACGGCAACGAGTATCCCGCCATCGGGCTGCCGTTCCCGATGAACACTTGGGCATCTTACACCGAGCCGCAGCGCGACTCGTTTTTCTACCAGTATCCGCACCATAAAATTCGCGGCATTCGCCAGACGCACCAGCCAAGTCCGTGGATCGGCGATTACGCGATGTTCTCGCTGATGCCAGTCAGTGGCGCGCTCGTCGTGAATGATGAAGACCGTGCGTCTGATTTTTCGCACGCGAACGAAACCGCGCAGCCGAGCTACTACAGCGTTTATCTCGACACCTGGAAAGCGAAAGCCGAAGTCACGCCAACGGAACGCGCCGCGCGGTTGCGGTTCACGTTCGATGCGCCGGGCGATTCGTATGTGATCCTCGATGAATTCGACAAGGGTGCGTCCGTGCAAATCGTTCCCGGCGAAAATAAAATTATTGGTGCGGTTCGCTATCACTGCGGCGATGTACCAAACATTTATTCGAGCAATTATTTCGTGATCGTTTTTGATCGTCCGTTTGCGACGAACGGCGTGTGGTCGGGGAAAAATATTCAGCCCGGTGTGACGCAGCTCGCGGGTGACTCGGTCGGCGCGTTTTTGAAATTCGACACCAGCTCGGACAAAATCGTCGGCTGCAAAGTCGCTTCGTCGTTTATCAGTCCCGAACAGGCATGGCAAAATCTCCAGCATGAAGTTGGCGACGTGGATTTCGACACTATCCACCAACGCGCCGACGCGCGTTGGAACGAGGCCTTTGGCCGCGCCCGCGTGGAAGGCGGCTCAGACGAACAGCGCCGCACGTTTTACAGTTGCTTCTACCGCTGCATCATGTTCCCGCACAAATTTTACGAGGTGGACGCGGGCGGCAAGCAGGTTTATTTCAGCCCTTACGACGGCAAGCTGCACGACGGCGTGCTCTACACCGACAGCGGTTTTTGGGACACGTTCCGCGCCGCGCAGCCGCTCTACAATCTGCTGTTCCCGGAAGTGAATGCGGAAATTCTGCAAGGTGTCGTCAACGCGTCGGAGCAAAGCGGCTGGCTGCCCGCGTGGGCCAGTCCGGGCCATCGTACGTGCATGGTCGGCAATAATTCTTTTTCGCTGCTGGCCGACGGTTGGTTCAAGGGCGTGCGTTCCTTTGACGCGAACAAGGCCGTGGATGCGATGGTTCACGATTCGCACAACAGCGGGCCGATTCCGTCCATCGGACGCGACGGCGCAAAATTTTATCACCGCCTCGGCTACGTTCCGTATTCGCCGGTGAAAGGTGAAACCAGTTTTGGCGAGGCCACGGCGAAGACGTTGGAATATGCCTACGACGATTTTTGCGCCGCGAAACTCGCGCTCACGACGGGCCGCAAAGCCGATGCGGAAATGTTCGCCCGCAGCGCGATGAATTGGACGAATGTCTTTGACGCGAAGATTGGTTTTGTGCGCGAACGCAAAGAAGATGGTTCGTGGGTCGAGCCGTTTTATCCGAATCAATGGGGCGGCGGATTCACCGAAGGCTGCTCGTGGCATTGGACATGGTGCGTGTTCCATGACATTCCAGGTTTGATGAAACTCATGGGCGGCGACGACGCGTTCATCGCAAAGCTCGACGGCGTTTTCACCGCGTCGAGCGATGTTCGCACCGGCACTTATGGCGGGATGATCCATGAGATGACCGAGATGGTCGCCGCCGACATGGGCCAATACGCGCACGGCAATCAGCCGATCCAGCACATGATTTATCTTTACGACTACGCCGGCCAGCCGTGGAAAACGCAGTCGCGCACGCGCTGGGCGATGGGCAAACTCTACGCGCCCACGCCTGACGGCTACTGCGGCGACGAGGACAACGGCCAGACCTCTGCGTGGTATGTGTTCAGCGCGCTCGGGTTTTATCCCGTGTGCCCCGGCGATGAGAATTACATCATTGGCAGTCCGCTGTTCGACAAGGCCACCATCACCACGGCGAAGGGAAAAACTTTCACGATCACCGCTGAAAACAACGGGCCGCTCAAGCCGTATATTCGCAACGCAAAATTGAACGGCGAAAAATTCAACAAAACTTTTTTAAGCCACGAACAAATCTTGAACGGCGGCGAAATCAATTTTCAAATGACTTCCGCGCCGGAAAAAAACTGGGGCAGCGCATCGGAAAGCCGTCCGCCGTCCGGGATGTCGGCGCTGGGGAACACCCTGGGCCGCTGACGAAATGCTTTGACCCCACGCTGACAAGCGAAAATAATCCACCGACCAACAAAACCCAAAAAACGAAACCAACAACTATGGCCAGCATCAGCAGCTCGACCGAACCAACCGCCAATTCATCCGCGCGCAACGGTAATCATTTCGCCTTCATCATCGTCACCAGCCTGTTCTTCATGTGGGGATTTATTTCCTGCATGAACGATCTGCTGATCCCGAAGTTTAAGGCGGACTTCAACCTCAACCAGACGCAGGCGAATCTCGTGCAGTTCGCATTCTTCGGCGCGTACTTCCTGGTTTCCCTCTCCTACTTTTTAATCTCGGCGGCAAAAGGCGATCCGATCAACAAGATCGGCTACAAGAACGGACTGGTGCTTGGCTTGTTGGTGGCGGGCATCGGCTGTTTCCTGTTCTATCCGGCGGCGGAAACCAAGCAGTATCCGCTGTTCCTCGGCGCATTGATCGTGCTGGGCGCAGGCGTGACGATTATTCAGATCGCGGCGAATCCGTACGTGACCATTCTCGGACCTGAAGAAACCGCGCCGTCCCGCCTGAATCTCTCGCAAGGCTTGAACTCGCTTGGCTACGTGATCACGCCGCTCGTCGGCGGAATCCTTCTCTTCGGCTCGAAGGAAATCTACACCAGCAGCGGCGGCGTAAACGCGGTGAAACTTCCTTACGTGGGCCTCGGCATCGCTTTCGTGATTCTTGCGGCCATTTTCAAAATGATCTCGCTGCCCAACTTCAGTCAGGAAGGCAAGATTGAGGCCGGAGTGAAGGCGTTCCATCACAAACATTTTGTGTGGGGCTGGCTGGCCATTTTCTTCTACGTCGGCAGTGAGGTGACGGTTGGCAGTATTTTGATCAACTACTTGAAAGACCCCGGCGTGATGGGAATGCCGGAAGAAACTTCGGCCAAGTTCTTGTCGTTCTATTGGGGCGGCACGATGATCGGTCGTCTGATGGGCGCAATCTCCTTGAGCAACGTGCGGTCATCCATGAAGTATCCTTTCATGGCGCTGGCTGCCATCATCGGCACGGGCATCATCTTCTTGAATGCGACCTTCAAGGAAAACCTCACCCACGGTCATTACATTGATCCAATGACCATTCTGCCTTATGTCGGCATGGTGGTCATGAGCTTTGTGTTCTTCGTCCTCGGTCGTTCCAATCCCGGACGGATGATCGGACTATTTGCCCTCGTGGCAGTGGCGCTCACTTGCTTCTCCATGGGATCGAAAGGCGAATGGGCACTTTGGTCCATCATCGGCATCGGCCTGTTCAACTCGATCATGTGGTCGAACATTTTCAGTCTCTCGATTCGCGGTTTGGGCAAAGACACCAGCCAGGGCAGCTCGTTGTTGGTGATGATGATTGTGGGCGGTGCCATTATGCCGCTCATCCAAGGCGCGTTAATGGATAAGTTCGGCGTTCGCATGTCGCTTGGCATCGTGCTGGTCGGCTATCTCTATCTGGCCTTCTACGGCTGGAAGGGGCACAAGATCGGGCGGACTGAAACGGCGGCCTGAGTTATACTCGTAATTCTAAATTAAACAGGGCGCACACTTGATCTGAGTGTGCGCCCTTAATTGTTTCAATTAAACCCGAACTTCAAGGGGAAGCGGGCGCAAACAGCAACGTGAGGTAGCGCAGACATTTTTGTCTGCGGGTTCACGGGACATTTCGGTCCGGTAGGCTGCGGTTTGGCGTCGCGGCAGCGACGGCCTGCCGACGTGGGATGACGAGGATTGGTGTAACGCGCGGCCTGGGTTAGAACCGGAAGTTCAGGGACAGTCCGCCGCCGGCGTCGAGTTTGTGGTAATTCAAACTCTGGGAATAGTCCGCCGCTTTCATTTCGTAGCTGAAGAACAAGCGCGCGCCGAGGTTCTTGGTGAAGTAGTAGATGAACGACGCGCCGAAGGTGTTGATCGTGTCGTTGCGGGGCAGGGCAGTCGGCGTGGTCACGCCGTCCGAGTAGCCCGGATACCAGGTGTATTGAAAGCGGTAGTAGGGCTGGAAGAAAAACTGGCGGACAATCTCGTAGTTGCAGGAAAGGTTCAGCGCGCCGTCAAACCGGTCGTTCACGCCCTGGCCCGGCAAGTTTTGACCCAGCACGACGGGCACCTCGGACAGGTGCGCGTTGAACTGTGCGCCGACGATGAACACCAGGCTGTCATTGATTTGGAAAAATCTTTGGAGGCCCAGGGTCGGTGAATATTCGCGGTACGCCTCGGTGTAGCTGCCTTGATTGACCAGCCGGGTGAACTCGAATCCGCCGTAAAGCTGCCACGGGCCGCGTTGATAGCGGCCGTTGAGGAAGACGGTCTGCGCATTGAAGTCCAGGAAGTTCAGGCCGTGGCCATTCCCATCGAGATCGTAGTTAAACCACTGGCTGCGGAACCCGAGGGCGGGCGCAAACTGGGCGTGCTCCAGCCAGATCGGCTCGGGGGTAAACGCGGCCTGCACGGTGTTCACGAAGAGTGACGTGCGGCGTTTGGTGGCATCGGACAGCAGGGCGTTGTCGGTGTAGAGGTATTGGCTGTCGGCGACGACTTCAAAATAGGTTTTGCGCCGCAGCAGCCGGAGGATGCGTTGCGGGCCGACGTCGGTGTTTTCGCCCGGGTAAAGTTCCGGCGCCTCGGCGTTGGTACTGAGATTCAACCGTTGCGGCTTGGCCAGCGGGAGCGCGCTCTGGGTGCGTTCAAACTGTTGGACGGTGGCGGCGGGTTGGGCGAGGAGGCCGGCCGGGAGCAAGGTGCAAAGAACGGCGGCAACCGCCGGGAGATTTCGCAATTTCATGTTCAATGTGTGAGTGGGGAAACGAGCGGGGAGATGTGGATGCCGGAGCCGCTGGACGGGTTGATGTAGGTGGATTGATTGGCGCTGGTGATCAGCGTGCCTTGGTAGGTCACACCGGCAATGAAGTTGACGTAGCCGCGTTGCACGACTTGATGGGTGTTGGGATTGGCGGCCAACTGCCCGGTGGGAACGTGCAGGTGCGGATCGCCGGCAAAGGGCGTGTTTTCAAACGCCAGCGTGTTGCCACTGATGTTCAGATCCGCGAAGCCCGAAAGATCCACGGTGTGGGTGGCGCTGCCGATGCGGACATCATTCACCGCCGTCGCATGGAACCGGTCGCCGGTCATGGTCACGTTATCCAGCAGGATGCTGTCGCCGGCGGTGAGCGTGATGTTGGGCGCTGTGATGGTGGTGCCCGCAGTCAGATTGATCGAACGTCTGGCTTGAGCGGTGAACGTAACCGCTTTGATGCGCGTGCCGGCCAGCGCGACATCGGTGCCGGCGGTCACGTCAATGGCGCGCAGGATGGCCGCCGCCCGCACCGGCAATGCGCCGGCGTCCGCCGTGAGGGCACCCTGGTTCAGTGTCACATCCGCCAGGCTCTTGAGTTCAAGGCTGCCAAAGGTATTGACGATGTTGACGTCGGTGAAGCGCATCGCGCCGCAGGAGGCCAAGCGCAGATTAAATGTACCAGCGGTGATGGTGGATCCGGGCGCGATCAAAATCCGGCCACCGGCGATCAGGCTGATGGTGTCGGCAAATCCGTCAAACGTCAGCGATCCGGCGAGGCTGATATTTTGCGTCGCCAGAAAGTCAAACTTTGCCGGCAGATTATAGGGCGTCAGGTCAATGCTCGCGGTGGTGATGTTCAGATTGCGCCCGAAAAATCCCGTGACCGGATTGTCCAGCAACGCCGTGCAACCGGGATCGCCGGGGATGGTGACATCGAATGGGCCGCTTCTGACAAACGTGTGCGCGGGCTTAAGTGCGGAGGAATCAATAGTCACATCGGTTGAAAGCGCGCGCGCGGCGGCCAGGGCGTCGGTCAGCGGCGTGGTTTGCGGATTGTGCGGCGCGACCAACCATCCGTCCAGGGTCCGGTAGGCACCGCCCGAGAGCACGGGTTGATAATCAGTCGGGCGGTTCAACACGTCTTGAACCGCGTTCGGATCCACGGCTTCCACCTGCGAGGTGGTGGCGTGATCGCCAACCAGGAGACCGGTGTCCTGCGCTTTGCCGGAATTGATCAACTTGGTCTGGCGCATGATGGCGTCGTTGAGTTTGCCCGAGGAGGGCAGGGCACGTTCAAAGCCGTGAATCAACTGGTTGTCCTTGTTGTTGGCATCCAGCCGGAAAACGATGATCGGGGACAGGCCGCCGCCGGGGAGCACGAAGGTCATTTGTCCGGCGCTCAGATGCTGCTTCAAGCCGTCGAGAAATTTCACCTCCGCCTCGCCTTCCAGCACCAGCAGCTTGAAACCGCCGTTGGCCGTGGTGGTGACGACGATGGTGGTGCCCAGCACCGATGCGGTGGCGGAACCAGTCTGGATCGTCCCGCCGCCTTTGCCCTTGGGGGAATGGAACAGCAGGCTGCCCTTTTGCAAATCAATCGTGCGGTTGGCCGGGTCGAAGGAGAAAACCGTGTTGGCACCTACGCGAGTTATGGTTTGGTCTTCCGCCACGAGTTCAGCGCGCGAGTTCGCGCCGGTGCGCAGGACATCGGGCACTTTGAACAGCGCGTTCAACATCGCCGCCTTGGTGGTCTTGTCCGTGCCGGAGATGATCTGCACATCGTTGACGACCTGGGTGAACTTGGATTGCTTCAAGTCGAGCGCGCGGCTGGCAACGGCGGGCAGAAAACAACCGATCGAAAGGAGCAGGCTGGTAAATTTTTTCATATGCTGAACTGGTTTTCGTTTTTCACGAAGGATCCGAAAAGATTAATAAAATCGTATGTCAGTGTTGCTCCCGTCGCAACGCATAAATCGTCCGGTTTATTACGCAGGTGCATCCGCCGCCGAACCATAATTCCAAAGCGACCAAGCACGAGCGCGCCTGGCCCGCCCGGTGGCACCGGTTCCGGTGCAGGCGAAGCCGGTGGCCTGTTCCGCCAGCGATCCAGC
>JANYDP010000309.1 GCA_025363535.1 Verrucomicrobiota bacterium
CTGCCGCGCGCGGCCGTGGATTCGATTCTGATGGTGGACGTGTATCACGAGTTTGATCACCCGTTTGAAATGGTGGCGGCGATGTGCCCGGCGTTGAAGCCCGGCGGGCGCATGGTGTTCGTGGAGTTTCGCGGCGAAGACCCGCAGGTGCCGATCAAGCGCGTCCACAAAATGACCGAGGCCCAGGTGCGCAAGGAAATGGCCGTCCAGCCGCTCGACTGGGTGGAGACGATTGAAACGCTGCCGCAGCAACACCTCATCGTGTTTCGCAAGCGGCTGTGAAGTGATCGGCGCTCACGGTGCGTCCTCGTCCACCGGCTTTTTCCAACTCGCGGGTTTGGCGAATTCACTCGCGTTGCTGGGTTCCTGCCGCTCGTCAAAGACGCGGCGCACGAAAACGATTTTATCCGGCACGCGAAGGTTGCGCCATGAAAGCACCCGGTGTGCGGCGAGACGCACAGTTGTCGGAACCAATTTTGGGATTAGAGTCGGTCTCACCATGAACCACTATTCCCATCGCGTCGTATCGTCGCCGACGGTTTCGTTGGCTGGCCAATTCAACTTCAACCGCTCGCTGCCCGGAGCATTCACATTGGTTGAATTGCTCGTCGTCATCGCCATCATCGCGATTCTAGCCGCGCTGCTGTTGCCGGCCTTGACCCAGGCAAAACAAAAGGCACAGGGGGCGTTCTGCTTGAACAACCAGAAGCAGCTCATCGTGGCCACGCATCTTTACGCCGGCGACAACAACGACGGCCTGCTGCCGGATGGCGACGACGACGGCGATGGAACTTTTTGGATCACGGGTGACATGACGATTCCAACCGATGCGGTCAACACCACTTACCTGACCGATCCACGCTATGCCGTGCTGGCTTCCTATAGCGGCAGGTCGGCGGGCATCTACAAATGTCCGAGCGATCGAAGCATTGCCAGTTTTGGCGGTGTCACGCGCCCGCGCGTCCGCAGTTGTTCCGTGAATGCGGCCACCGGCATTCTCGCGGGATCGAACATCGCCTCATTCAATGGCCAGCCCGCCTGGGGCATCTGGCTGGACGGCACGGGCGGACATCGGCCCAACCGTCCCTGGCGCACCTATGCCAAACTGGTTCAGATCACCTTGCCCAGCCCGTCGGATCTTTTCATCTTTGTGGACGAGGATGAGAACAGCATTGATACCGGCAGTTTTGACGTGTGCATGAATGTGACGCCCACCTCGATGGTCAGTTGGCCGGCGACGCGCCACAACTTCGGGGCAACTTTTTCGTTCGCCGACGGGCATGGGGAAATTCACAGGTGGCATGACGGGCGCACCAAAAACAAAGCGCCGCATCGCTTGGGCCTTACCGCTCAGGGCGGACCGGACAATCCCGACATCCTCTGGCTGCAGAAGCACACGTCGGCGCGGTATTGACGCGCTCGCCTCGGAAACGGGTTGGCGCTTATACAAACACAATCGGCGTGGTGACCGCTTTGTCATCCCAGCCGCGCGTCGGTTCGGCAGTCACGGAGGAAATATCCTTGATGGAAATTTGCCGGCCACGCGTCTTCGCGCCTTTGACTTCGATCTGGTTCGGGTCGCAGGTTTGCTGGCTGATCTTCTGGTGCGGCGCGGGTTTGTAGCGGACGTAGAGAATCTTCGGCGTCTCGGGCGCGAAGAACAGGATGCGCGACTTCTCCGGGATGCAGGAGTAGGCCTTGTTCAGAATCGTGCCGCCGAACGTGAAGCGTTTGAGGTAGCTGGCGTTGCGGTCGGTGTAGGCGCAGGTGAAAACTTTCTCGCGCTCCGGCAGGCCGCAGTAAAATAATTCGGGGCCGACAAATAATTTCTCCGGCAGTTCGCTGACTTTGTAGGTGCCGTCCTTGAACACGAGCAGCAGCTTGTCAAACTTCGTGCATTCGAGTTTGAATTCCTCGCCGCTCACCTTGTAGCCGACGTAGCCGGTCTCGCGGTCGTAGGCGACTTTGAACGATTTGAACGCGACGGCTTTCACATCCACTTCCTCGTGGCGCGCGGATTTGGTGGTGAGGCGTGGATAAAGCGGGCCATATTTTTCCAGCAACGCTTCAAGATGACCGATGGCGTAACGGGTGAGGTTCTTGAGATTCTTCTGCGTCTCAGCGAGGTCGGCTTTGACCTTGTCCATCTCCTCGCGGTGCTTGTTGATGTCGAAGAGTGAAATGCGGCGGATGCGGACTTGCAGCAGGCGTTCCACATCGGTGTCGGCAATGGCACGCACAAGTTGTTTCGCAAACGGCTTGAAGCCTTCATACACCGCCGCGATGACGGCTTCGTTCGTCTTGCACTGCTCGATCTTTTTGTAGATGCGCTCCTCGATGAAGATGCGTTCGAGCGTGCGGAAATGCAGTTCGTCTTCGAGTTGCTTGAGCTTCAACTCCAGCTCGCGCTTGAGGATCACCACCAGTTGATCGGTGTTCGCGCGCAGCACTTCGCTGACGGTCAACTCCACCGGGCGATTGTCCCGGATGACGATGATGCGGCTGGTGATGTTGACTTCGCAATCGGTGAAGGCGTACAGCGCGTCCACCAGCTTTTCCGCGTCCACGCCCGCCGGACATTTGATTTCGATCTCGACATCTTCCGACGTGAAATCGTTGATGGATTTCACCTTGAGCTTGCCCTTGCGCACGGCGTCTTCGATGGACGCCATGAGCGATTCCGTCGTGGTGGTGGGCGGAATTTCTTTGATTGCGATGGTCTGCTCGTCCTTGAGCTTGATCTTCGCGCGGACTTTCACCGTGCCTTTGCCGTCCTGATAATCGCGTGCGTCCATCAAACCGCCGGTCGGAAAATCCGGCAGGCATTTGAACGGCTGCTTCTTCAAAATCGCAATCTGCGCTTCGAGCAGTTCGGGAAAATTGTGCGGCAGAATCCGCGTGGCCAGGCCGACGGCGATGCCTTCCGTGCCGAGCATGAGCGTGAGCGGCAGCTTGCAGGGCAGGGTGACTGGCTCCTGGTTGCGCCCGTCGTAGCTCGCCATGAACTCGGTGATGGAGTCATTGAACAGTTCCGTGCGCGCCAGTTCCGTCAGCCGGCATTCGATGTAACGCGGCGCGGCGGCGGGGTCGCCGGTGTAAATGTTGCCGTAGTTTCCCTGGCCCTCGATGAGGTAGCGTTTGTTCACCAGCACGACGATGGCGTCGTCAATCGAGGCGTTGCCATGCGGGTGATACTGCATCGTATGACCGGTGATATTGGCCACCTTGATGAACCGCCCGTCGTCTTTTTCGTGCAACGCCCAGAGGATGCGGCGTTGCACCGGCTTCACGCCGTCGGCGAGATGGGGAATCGCGCGGTCGCGGATGACGTAGCTGGCGTATTCGAGGAAGCTGGTGTTGACGCGGCGATGCAGCGCCAGTTCGATCTTGCCGGGAACAAAGGGATGATGCGCGATGAGTGCGGGCACTTCCTCGGCGAGCACATGCGCGGTGCCATTGCCGTTGGCGGGTTTGGTTTCGGCCGTGGCGGGCGTGGTGCCTTCGATGGGCAACTCTGGTTGCGCGGATTCTTTTTTATGTTTGTCGGACATGCGGTATTAAAAGTTGCGCCATGCTGGAGTGGGGGCGCACAAAAGAAAAGTTTTTGTTGAATGGAATCGGTGCGGGATACGGCTTGCGCGACGGCTTCAAACGGGCTGGTTCACCAATGGCCAAAGCGGTCGGCGGGCAGTTTTGAATTTTCAGGATAAACCAGATAGACCGCGTTGTGCGAGGTCGCCCAGGCACGCCGGATATTTTCCCTTTTATAGATGTGGCGCACGCTTTCCACTTTTAAGTCAGTCCACGGATCATTGATGATGAGATCGCCGTTTTCTGTGAAACCACGGCAGATGGTGAGATGACCGCTGAAATCATCCGCGCGTCCGTCTTGCAACAAATCGTAGCGCGCCGAAATTATGACGGGAATGCCCGCCGCGATAAAATCCTCGATCTCCGAAATGTCGCTGAAGCGCGTGACGTAAGCGCGCATCCCGTCGAGCGTGCCGGCGAACGCGGTGTTGTAAGACCAGTTGCCCGTGAGAAATTTGAAGCCGTGGTCCGCCGCGCCCGCCGCCACTTCCGGCGCGTCGAGATTCCAGTCCGCGCGATTGGAAACACTGCCCCAATGCGCCAGTGCCATCGAAAGCGAAGTCGGGCTGCACCATCCACCGCCGCCAGGATAAGACTGCTGCGAGCGTTCGACCACGGAGATTTTTTTTCCCCACGCCGCGCGGTTCGGTGGCAAAATTTCCGGTTTGATCTGCGTGTTGCAAAAAGAGAGACCGAGAAATTTCAGCGGCAGCGACGCACCGTTCGTTCCGCCGAGCGTGAGTCGGATTTGAACTTTGTCCGCCAGTTGGTTCAAAGCCAGAGTGTCAGCCCGCACATCGCCATCGGCATCCTTCTGGTTCGTGATGCTGTAACGCGAAAATGTTTTGTCATCCGGCGACCATTGGCCCCACGAGAAAAATTTCGTGGTGTGACCGTGCTGAATCGCCCGCGCTTCAACGCGCACAAACGTTCCCGGCACCGGCTTCGCGTTCCACGAAAGCACGAGTTGGTTCCAAGCAATGGGCGCTTTGATTTTAGGCGAGAGCAGAACCATTTCGCCTTTGGCGGTTCGCGTGACAGTGAAGTTGGAAAAATTTGTGACCGCAAGGAAGCGGCTGTAGCGCGCGTGGTCAGACGCAGGCATGGTTTTACAGCCCACGATCAACAGCAAAAAGAAAAGCGGCAAAATTGCTCGCACCTTGTTCACGCGGACAGTTTGCGGCGCGAAATCAAAATGTCGAGTCGCAGTTCTGTGATGTCTTGGAGTGCGGTGGCAGAGCGCAGCGGCGACACCGCTTTGGAGCGGACGAGAAACTTCCGAAAGTCCGCTGGCTTCCCGCGCGGGCGAAAGCGGCGGAGGGCCGCCGCACTCCACGACGCTGGCGCGCGGCACGAGGGCGCACGGATTTCGCGAAGCGTCTTGGAGTGCGCCAGCCCCCTGGCGCTTTGGCGCGCGATTGCAAGCGGGCGCAACGTCTTTGCGCAGTGCGTGACCCTCAATCCGTCCACAACCGGCGCCGAATACGCTGCGCTCGGCGACGGAATTCTCGCCGCGCGAGAATTTCCACCACTTCACGCCGCGTTGTAATTCAGCCACGGCCCAAGCCAGCGTTCCATTTCGGAAACAGTTTTGCCTTTGCGCTTGGACAAATCTGCGACTTGATCTTTGCCGAGTTTGCCAACGGCGAAATATTTCGATTCGGGATGCGCGAAATAAAGTCCGCTCACCGAACTGCCCGGCCACATGGCAAAACTCTCGGTGAGCTTGATACCACTGTGTTTTTCCGCGTCGAGCAAGTCCCAGAGAATTTCTTTCTCCGTGTGATCGGGCGACGCGGGATAGCCGGCTGCCGGACGGATGCCACGATATTTTTCTTCGATCAAATCGGCGGTGGTCAGTTTTTCCAGTTTGCCGAAACCCCATTCGTCGCGGACGCGCTTGTGCAAATACTCCGCGAATGCTTCGGCGAGACGGTCAGCAATCGCCTCGGCCATGATGGCGTTGTAGTCGTCATGCTCCGCTTTGAATTTCTCGACGATCTCCTTCAAGCCATGCCCGCTTGTGACGGCGAACGCGCCAATAAAATCTTCTGACTCCTGACTTCTGGCTTCTGACTTCTGTTTCGGTGCCACAAAATCCGCGAGACAATAATTCGGCGTACCGTCGCCTTTTTCAATCTGTTGACGCAGGAAATGAAATTTCGTCCGCAGATGCTGGCGCGAGCCGTTGGTGTAAACTTCCACGTCATCGCCGACGGAGTTCGCCGGGAACAAACCATACACCGCCTGAAGTTTCAGCGACTTGTTCGCGACAAATTCCGCGAGCATCTTCTGCGCGTCGGCGAAAAGTTTGGTGGCTTCCTCACCATGTTTCTCGTGCGTGAGAATCTTCGGATAAACGCCGCGCAGTTCCCAAGTGTGGAAGAACGGTGTCCAGTCAATGAACGACACGAGGTCCTCGATGGAAACGCTGAACGCCCCGGCGTGGCCGTGTGACGAACCGCAATCGCACTTGCCAGGATTGAAGATGCCGGAAGAAAGTGTGCGAACGCCCGTGAATTCTGGTTTCGGCAAGTCGTCATATTTCAACTTCGGTGCATTGGCACGCGCGGCTTCGAGCGATAAAAGTTTTGCCACCGAGCCAGCGTGTTGCGCGCGGAGTTTTTCGTAATCTTCGCGAAGGTTTTTTACGAACGCGGCTTTGCCGTCTTTGCTTAACAAACTGCTCGTCACCGGCACGGCACGGCTCGCGTCGAGCACATGGACGACTGGCTCGCTGTAATGTTGCGCAACTTTCACTGCCGTATGTGCGCGGCTCGTCGTTGCACCGCCGATGAGCAGCGGGACTTTGAAACCCGTGCGCTCCATCTCACGCGCGACGTGAACCATTTCGTCCAGCGATGGCGTGATCAGCCCGCTCAAGCCGATGATGTCGGCATTCTCCTGCTTGGCACGTTCCAGAATTTTTTCGCACTGCACCATCACGCCCATGTCGATGACCTCGTAATTATTACACGCGAGCACGACGCCAACAATGTTCTTGCCGATGTCGTGGACGTCGCCTTTGACGGTGGCTAAAACAATTTTGCCCTGCGTCTTCACGACTTCGCCGCGCGCAGCCATCTCCGCTTTCTCGGCTTCCATGAACGGTTGCAGATACGCGACGGATTTTTTCATCACGCGCGCCGACTTCACGACTTGCGGCAAAAACATTTTGCCCGCGCCGAACAGATCACCGACGACGCTCATGCCCGCCATCAACGGGCCTTCGATGACCGTGAGCGGCTTGTTATATTTGGCAAGTGCTTCGGCGGTGTCGGCGTCAATGTAGGCATCAATGCCTTTCACGAGCGAATGCGAGAGGCGTTCTTCGACCGTGCCTTTGCGCCATTCTTCCTCGACTTTTTTGTCGCTCGCGGTCGTGCCAGCGCTGGCGGCTTTTAATTTTTCGCCAAATGTGACCAGGCGTTCCGTGGCGTCGGCGCGGCGATTGAGCAAAACGTCTTCCACCAACTCTTTCAACTCCGGCTTGATCTCTTCATACACTTCGAGCATCCCAGCGTTGACGATGCCCATGTCCATTCCGGCTTTGATGGCGTGATAGAGAAACGCACTGTGCATCGCTTCGCGCACCGGATTGTTGCCGCGAAACGAAAATGAAACATTGGAAACGCCGCCGGAAACTTTTGCGTGCGGCAAATTATTTTTGATCCAGCGCGTGGCCTCGATGAAATCAACCGCGTAATTATTATGCTCTTCGATGCCCGTGCCGACGGTCAAAATATTCGGATCGAAAATAATGTCTTCCGGCGGAAAACCAATTTCGGTCACGAGAATTTTATACGCGCGTTCGCAGATACGAATCTTGTCGGCGAGTGTCGCCGCCTGGCCTTGTTCATCGAATGCCATCACGACCACCGCCGCGCCGTATTTCAAAACTTTGCGCGCCTGCTCGCGAAACTTCGCCTCGCCTTCCTTCATCGAGATGGAATTCACGATGCCTTTGCCCTGAACACATTTCAGTCCGGCTTCGATGACTTCCCACTTCGACGAGTCCACCATGAATGGAACTTTGGCGACTTCGGGTTCGCTGCCGAGCAATTGCAAAAACCGGCTCATCGCGGCGACGCCATCAATCATCCCTTCGTCCATGCAGATGTCTATGATGTTCGCGCCGTTCTCGACCTGCTGGCGAGCTACGGCAACGGCCTCCTCGTATTTGTTTTCCTTGATGAGCTTGGCGAACTTCGGCGAACCCGCGACGTTCGTGCGCTCGCCGATCATGATGAAATTACCGATCTGCTGCGTGAACGGCTGCGAGCCGGAGAGACGGAGGGGAATCGCCGCGCCGGTCGAAAACTTGGTTTCAGTTTTCGTTTCGCGCGGACGTTTATTTTCTAGCGCCTTCGCAATCGCGGCGATGTGCTCGGGCGTGTTGCCGCAGCAGCCACCGGCGATGTTGATAAAACCATCGTTCGCAAAACCGCCGAGGAAATTTCCCATGTCTTCGGGCTTCAAATCAAAGCCCGTTGGCGACAGCGGATTCGGCAAACCGGCATTGGGATAGCACGAAATCGCGGTGTTCGATTTCTCCGCGAGTTCCGCGAGAAACGGGCGCATGAGATCCGGGCCGAGTGAGCAGTTAAGCCCAATGGCAATGGGGTTAACGTGCTTCATCGCGTTCCAATATGCCTCGATGGTCTGGGCGGAAATCATCGTCTCCCCACCGCGACCGACGGCGGCGGAAATCATGATCGGCAGAATCTTTTTGTCCTGCTCGAAGACTTCTTGGATCGCCACCAGCGCGGCCTTGGCATTGAGCGAATCGAAGATTGTCTCAACGAGCAAAATATCCGAACCGCCCGCGATGAGCCCGCGAATCTGATGCGTATAAGCCGTCTTCACCTGATCGAACGTGCAGACGCGAAAACCCGCATCATCCGCATCCGGCGAGTTGGAAAGCGAAACTGTCAGCGGCCCAACCGCGCCCGCGACGAAACGCGGACGGCCCGTCTTGTTGGCGATGCGGTCGCACCATTCGCGGCATTGTTTTGCCGACTGTTCGTTGATTTCCCACGCGAGGTCGTTGAGAAATTTATTCTCGATGACACCCTGGTAAAACGCCGGATCTTTGCGGCCGCCGTGTTCGCGAGGATCGTCCACGAAGAATTCGCTCTGCCCAATGCTCGTCGCAGAAAAGGTGTTTGTCTCAACGATATCGGCACCGGCTTCGAGGAAGCGGCGGTGAATGTCGCAGATCGTCGCCGCCTGGGTGAGTGAATAGAGATCGCCGTTGTTCTTCAGATCCTTTTTGGAGTCCTTGAACCGCTCGCCGCGAATCTCCGCCTCGCCCAGTCCGTAGGTGCGGATGGTCGTGCCCATCGCGCCGTCAATGATGACGATGCGTTCTTGGAGCGCTTTTTGCAGGAGTTCGGCGTTGTTCGACATGGAGCCAAGATAGGTAAATCGGCGGTTAATTCAAATTAAAAATCAACGCATCCTGATTTGAAGATATGTTGTATTTTGTCGTGAGGTGGCGGCGATGCCTCCGGATGCCATCCGGGCCGGCAGCGGCCTCGACTTTTCGTGCGCGGCTGCGATAGTGGGCGGCATGTTCAAAGCGTTGCAGGTTTTGGTACTGGCCGCAGTGGTTGTCGGCACGGGCTGCGCCACGAGGGTTACCCGCAGCCCCAGCAGCTTTACCCGGTTCATCGGGATGGAAAACTTTTCCAAATTCGACCGCTCCCTGAATCCGCAGGGCGAAACCGTTTTGCTTTCACCGGAAATCAAATTGCCGATTCCCTGGAACGAACTAATCGTTTCGTGGAATGCCCAGGTGCCGTCGGGAACTTATTTGAAAATCGAGGCGAGCGCCATTTCTCCCGCTCACCGCACGAAGTTTTACACCCTGGGCAATTGGTCATTGGACAATCAATCGGTGCCGCGCGCGAGCATGCGCGGGCAGCAGGATGCGGATGGCAACGTGGACACGGATACGCTCGTCCTCGCGCAGTCGGCCAAGGCGGCTCAGATCCGTGTGACCCTCGCCGGCACCAACGGCGGGCTGCCCACGCTGAAATTTCTCGGCGCGAGTTTTGCCAACACGAAAATCACCACGTCGCCGCGTGAGTCCAGCCGGGCGGCGTGGGGGAAAATTATTGCCACGCCGGAACATTCGCAGCACGGCAGTTGGACGAACAAGGGGTGGTGCAGTCCGACTTCGCTGTCCATGGTGATGTCGCGTTGGGCCGAAGTTATGAATCGCCCCGAAATGAATCTCACCGTTCCGGAGGTCGCGGCAAAAGTTTACGACGCGGATTTCAAAGGCACGGGCAACTGGCCTTTCAACACGGCCTTCGCCGGCAGTTTCAACGGCATGAGAAGTTACGTCACCCGTTTCGACGATCTGACGGAAGTGGAGGACTGGATCGCGGCGGGCATCCCGGTGATTTTATCCGCGCGCTGGGACTGGCTGCTGCCGGGCCGTCCGCTGGACAGGGACGGGCACTTGATTGTCTGCATCGGTTTCACGGAAAAGGGGGACGTAGTCATCAACGATCCGGCCACGCGCCTGGAAAAGGGAGAAGCGGTGCGCCGCATTTACAAACGGGAAAATGTCATCCATTCCTGGACGAAATCGCGCAATGCGGTTTACCTCGTTTACCTCGAGACGGAAAAAATCCCGGCCGATCCGTTCGGCCATTGGGAAAAGTGACGGCGGCATTTGGTGATCGCGTATTCTGGTGGAAAATTTTCCCGGAAGCGTTGCAAACGTCAGGAAATGTCCTTGCCGTGTGAGTGAAAGCGGGCATAATAAATCCGCTTGCTGGATGGGGTCGTAGCTCAGTTGGTAGAGCGTCTCGTTCGCAATGAGAAGGTCGCAGGTTCGATCCCTGTCGGCTCCACCATTTCCGCAGGCATTGGTTTTCCCCTTGTTTTCCAGGCCGATTTCTCGAGTCACCGTGCCAGTCCCAATAGCACTTCCAGCAGGTTGTCCAACTGAGTTTGAGTGTGCTCGCTGGAAATGACGAATCGAAAATACCCGTTCGCCGGCCCGCCGGGGTATTTGATGAAGGGTGGGTAGATTTTTTTTGCGAGCAACTGGCGGCGCAGCTTTGCGACTTCCGCTTCGTTCGAGAAATGCAGCGGGACAATCGGGCCGGGGGCGTCGGGAATTTTGATACCAGCCCGGCGCAAACCCGTCTTCAAGTAATCCGCGTTTTGAAACAAACGACGGCGCAAGGTTTTGTCCTGGCGCAAAATTTTCACCGCCTGCAACGCCGCGCCGGCAAGCGGCAAGGGCAGGGGGGTGCTGCCGGTGAACATCCGGCTGCGCGTGAGAATTTTTTTTCGCAACGGGCGCGTGCCCAGGATCGCCCCGCCGTACGCGCCGAACGCCTTGCTCAAGGTGATGCACTGCACGATGCGGCGGCGGCCCACCGCTTCGGCTTCCAGACTGCCCCGGCCGTTTTTTCCCAGCACGCCCGCGCCGTGGGCGTCGTCCACGAGGATCAGCCCGTCCGCCGGCAGATGTTTCAAATAAGTTTTCAGCGGCGCGACGGATCCATCGTGGGAAAACATGCCGTCGGTCAGCACGATGGGCCGGGCGGCGCGACCACAGCGGGCGAGGGTGCGGGCGAAATCATCCGGGTCGTGCTGCTGAAATTTCAGGACGGTACAATTGAGCAGGCCGGCCGCGTCCAGCAGTGACGCATGGGTGCGGGTGCCGAGGAGCGCGTGGGAAAATTCCCCCGCCAACGCCTGCGCGACGATCAGGTTCGTCGCATAACCGCTGGTCACCAGCAGTACATCCTCGGCGTCAAAAAAATCCGCGAGCTGCTTTTCCAGCGCGGGATAAAGCGGATGATTGCCGGTGGTCATCCGGGAGGCCGACACGTTGAGGCCGAATTTTTTCAGGCAGTCGTGCGCAGCCTTGAGCACGGCGGGATGACTGGCGAGGCGGAAATAATCGCAGCCGGAAAAATAACTCCGTCGGCGGCCCTCGTGAAGAACCCAGGTGCGGTTGACTTGTTGCAGCAGCTCGGGTTCGTGCATTTTATTTCCGGCGGCGTCAGGGTTTGATTTCAATCACGTCGCCCAGTTGGAGCGCGAAATCCTCGCCATTCAACAGGCCTTTAGGATTGACGGGAATGTCCTCGCCGTTGCGGTGAATCACAATGGCCGAGGGATCGGTCGTCCCGGTGTATTGCGCGCTGACGACGGCCTGCGCCAGGGTCAGGCCGATGCGCCAGGGCACCGCCGGATTTTGCACCGGGCCGGTGAACGTCACACCGGGGCCGAAGGATTGCGGCGCCGGCGCGTTCAGCTGCATCCGCATCAGGGCCTGGTTTTGCCCTTCGAGAAACGCGAGGCGCGCCCGGGCGTCTGCCTGCGATTTGGTCACGCAGCCGGCGAGTGGAACGATCAACGCTAAAAAAATGGGGAGCCAATTTTTCATAGCCAACTCAACAAGCAGCTTCCGGATTCTGCACGGAATTCTTCCAGACGGCAACCGCGACGCGCATGTGCTCAGCGGTGTTTGCCAGGGGTTTGACAAATTTGGGTGTGAACCACGGGAAGGTTCCCACCAGATCCGGCGTCACCAGAATCTGCCCGTCGCAGTCCGGGCCGGAGCCGATGCCGATCGTCGCGAACGGAAATTTTTCCGTGATCTCCCGGGCGACGAGCGGCGTGACCAGTTCCAAGACGACTGCAAAAGCCCCGGCTTCGGCCAAGGCGGTCGCGTCATCAAGCAGCTTCGCATGGCCAGCGTCATCGCGGCCCTTGATGCGATACTTGCCGCCTTCTTCAAGCACATGCTGCGGCAGCATCCCAACATGTCCGATGAAGGGAATGCCCGCCGCGATGATCGCGCGGATTTGCGGCAAAATTTCCCGGCCGCCTTCAGCCTTCACAAATTCCGCGCCCGCCGCGACGAGTTTTTGCGCGTTGGCGACGGCCTGCGCCGGCGTGTCGTAGCTCTGAAACGGCAGATCGGAGCCGAGCAGGGCTGAAGGTTTCGCGCGGGCGGCGGCGCGGGTGTGATGTTCCATCTCGGCCATTGTGACGCGCGTGGTGTCCGGGTAGCCGAGCACCACCATGCCGAGCGAATCGCCGACGAGCAGCACGGGCACGCCGCATTCGTCCAGCAGCTTGGCCATCGGAAAATCGTAAGCGGTAAGCGCGGCGATTTTTTCGCCGCGAGCTTTCAGGGCGCGGAGGGTTTCTACTGTGATTTTGGAATTCATGTTATTGCCGCAGATGCAAACGGGGTACCGATCTCCGATCCGGCGCGAACCGATTGTGAGAGACCAGCCCGCCGGGTCGGAGACCGGCGCTCCAATCCGTATTTATCGGTGTTCATCTGTGGCTGAAACTCTTGAGCAGTTCCTCCGGCGTGGTGATCGCCGTGCCGACTTTGCCGACGACGATGCCCGCCGCATAATTGGAAATGATCGCCGCTTCCAACGGCGACGCCCCCGCCGCGATGGCCAGCGTGAAGGAGGCGATGACCGTGTCGCCCGCGCCGGACACATCGAACACTTCCTGGGCGACGGTCGGGATGTGAAACGGTTTTTGTCCGCGCTGGCAGAGCAACATGCCGAGTTCGCCCAGCGTGATCAGCAGCACGGCGGGGCGCAGTTCGTTCAGCAGACGTTCCGCCACTTGCATGAGGTTTTTATCCGCGAGCGGATTGGGGTGGCGGGTGTCGTCCTCCAGCTTCGCGAGTTCAAACGCCTCTTTGCGATTGGGCGTGATGAGCGACAGGTTTGAAAGGTTCAAGTCGTG
>JANYDP010000338.1 GCA_025363535.1 Verrucomicrobiota bacterium
CCGTGCTTGCGCGCCTCGTTCATCACGATCTCGCCGGCCATGACGAGGATTTCCTTCGACGCCACGGCAATGTCCTTGCCCGCGCGAATCGCCGCCAGCGCGGGTTGCAAGCCGGCGGTGCCGACGATGGCGATCAAAATAATGTCGGCCTCGGGCAGCGTGGCGAGCTTGAGCAAACCTTCGTTGCCGCAGAGCACCTGCGTGGAACTGCCGAGCATGTTTTGCAGTTCCCTTGCCTTGGCCGGGTCGTTGATGGAAACAACGGCGGGCTTGTGCTTGCGGGTTTGTTCGAGGAGCAAATCCACATTGCCACCGGCGGCGAGGCCGATGAGCCGGATATGCTCCGGCAAATCTTCCGCAACCTTGACGGTGCTGGTGCCGATGCTGCCGGTGCTGCCGAGTAAAACGACGTTCTTCATTTTGTTAGCCACAGATGGACACAGATGAAACACAGATTTGATTCAAATGACTATTCGTTTGTATTTTGCCCAAAGCGAGAAATCATTATCCCCAATCTTCATCTGTGTTTCATCTGCATGCATCTGTGGCAAAAATCACGGATGCGTCAGCACGTGCCGCAGGTAGAGATACATGATCGGCGCGTTGAACAGCAGGCTGTCGAGCAGATCCAAAATGCCGCCGATGCCGGGGAAAAGGTTGCCGGAATCCTTTGCACCGGCTTCACGCTTGAACAGGGACTCGATCAGGTCGCCCACCACCGCGCACACGCTCAAGATGACACCGAGAATGACGGCATGCCGCCAGTTCATGCCGAACATTTTGTCGCCAAAAAAACGCGCGAAGGCCAGGCTGGTCAGCGTGGCCACGAGGATCGCGCCGGCAAAACCCTCCCAGGTTTTCGCCGGGCTGATACGCGGAATCATCTTGTGCCGCCCAATCAGCGAGCCAACAACATAGGCACCGGTGTCGCTAAACTTCGTGACCAGGATGAAATAGAGCACGTAAAATTTCCCCGTGCCTTCGTGCGACACGGGAAAGGTGAAGAACTGAATTTTTTGGATGAAGTTCAGCAGCCACGGCACGTACATCAGGCCGAAGAGCGTCGTGGAAATGGCGAGGATGCCCGCCGAGTTGCTCCGGGAAAAAAACTGACGCAGACACAGGCCCAGCACGAACAGGATGAGAAAGCCGGTTTCAAAATCGTTCACGCGCGCCGGCGAACCCTGCGTGCCGATGTGGCCGGTAAGTTGAAAAAAAGTTCCTCCCATCAGCAGCACGCCACCGAGAATTCCCCAGCCGCGAAAGGAAACCAGCCCACGTTTCTCCACCAGTTCGTAAAATTCGATCAACCCGGTGGCCGCCAGAAAAATCATCACGCCCAGAAAAAAATAATCCGACACGAGCCGGTTGGGGGAAAACATCGCCGCGATGACCACGCCCCACAACACCAGCGTGCTGGTGAGGCGGCGGACAAAGATTTTCAATTTGGAAACCGGCGGCGTTGGCGCAACAGCGTCAGGCATGGGCAGAGGATGAGGAGGAACGTTTTAAATTCCAAGTTCCAAACAATAAGCGCGGCCGTTTGCTGTTTGGAGCTTGGGCCTTTCACCCCCCCAGATTCGTCCCGACGCGCCGCGCGCTTTCGATCCAGGAATGTTCCAGCGGCACGAGCTTGAGCTTGGAGGCCACGACTTCGGCGATGGGTACAGCCTTGGCCCCGTCACCGCGCGCGGCGACCATGACGCCAAAAACTTTGTCGTTGATAAGCTCCACACATTTCGTGCCGAGCCGCGTTGCCAGCAGGCGGTCGCCTGCGGAAGGTGTGCCCCCGCGCTGGACGTAGCCAAGAATGGTCACACGCGCTTCGAGGTGGGTGAGCTCTTCGAGCTGCTTGGCCAGGCGCATCGTGTTGCCGGTGTGCCGGGCGTTCAGGACGGACAACTCGGTTTTCGCGTGTTGCTTCTGCGCCTTGGTTTTGGAATTCAACTTGCGCTTTGCGGCGGCGGCAAAATCAGCGGCATCCTCTTTGGACATCGCGCCCTCGGCCACGGCCACAATGCTGAAGTTCGTCCCGTGCTTGCTGCGCAAGCGAATCGCGCTCGCAATTTTTTTCACGTCGTAGGGAATCTCCGGAATCAAAATCACATCCGCGCCGCCGGCGATCCCCGCGCCCAACGCGAGCCAGCCGGCGCGATGCCCCATGATTTCCGCAATGATGATGCGGTGATGGCTGTGCGCCGTGCTGTGCAAACGGTCAATCGCCTCGGTCGCAATTCCCAGCGCGGTGTCAAAGCCGATGGTTGCGTCGGTGAGCGCAATGTCGTTGTCGATTGTCTTGGGGAGCGTGATGATGTTGAGACCTTTTTCCACCAACCGCAGCGCGTTCTTGTGCGTGCCGCCGCCGCCGATGCAGACGAGCGCTTCGAGTTTGTTCCGCTTGTAATTCGCCACGATCGCATCCGTCATGTCACGCATTTCGCCGTGGAATTCCATGCGGTGCGGCTTGTCGCGGCCCGTGCCGAGAATCGTACCACCGACGGTGAGAATGCCCGCGAGCGTGCGCTTGTCCAGGCGCGCCTTCAAATCCTCGGCGAGGCCGCGATAGCCGTCACGAAAGCCGATGATCTCCATGCCGTAGCCACCGAGCGCCGCCTTGCCGACGCCGCGAATGGCGGCGTTGAGTCCGGGCGCGTCGCCGCCCGCCGTGATGATGCCGATGCGTCTGATTTTTTTCATGCGTATTTTATGTTAACCACAGACGGAGTGAAAAGACTCTACGCGAATTTCGCGAATTGGCGCTAATTCACGTAAAAGTTTTATCGGTGTCCATCCGCGTTGAAATTTCACAACCCACCAAAGCGCCGATGACGCCGATGGTATTCTTCGAGTGCCTGGAAAAATTGCGGCTTGCGGAAATCGGGCCAGAGCGTCGGCGTGATCACGAGTTCGGCGTAGGAGATTTGCCACAACAGAAAATTGCTGATGCGCATTTCGCCGCTGGTGCGAATAAGCAAATCGGGATCGGGCCAGTGCCGCGTGTAAAGATGTTGCGCGAAAACTTTCTCGGTGACCTCCTCGGGATCAAGTTCGCCAGCCTTCGCCTTCCTGGCGATGCTGCGCGCGGCATCCACGATTTCCGTGCGACCGCCGTAGCTCAACGCGAGCACGAGCGTCAGGCCATTGTTCTTGGAAAGCGTGGCGATGGATTTTTGCAACTGCTCCTGCACGTTTTCCGGTAGGCGATGAATCTGGCCGATGGCTTCAAGGCGGACGTTGCTCTTGTTCAGGTCAGGCGTTTCGGCCTTGAGGTAATGGATGAGATATTTCATCAACGCGGCTACCTCGTCCTTGGGACGATTCCAGTTCTCCGCCGAGAACGCGTAAAGCGTGAGATACTTAACGCCAACTTCACCCGCCGTCCGGATGATGACCTTGGCCGATTCCGCGCCGCGACGATGACCCTCCACCCGCGGCAGGTGACGTTCGCGCGCCCACCGACCGTTGCCATCCATGATCACCGCGACGTGCTGCGGGAGGTTCGCAGCGGCTTCGGCGCTTAGACTGGTGGCAGCGTTGCTCATTTAATTGCCCGCAGATTACGAAGATTTAATAGATTTCAAAACCGAAAAATTCCCCAATGATTAAACTGCTGATGTTTTTTGAGACTGATCAAAATCATCTACAATTTTTTTATGAAACTTTTTTAAGCGTGTGAATATATCCTCACCTGTCGGATTTCGTTCCACGTCATCCATAAATTCTTTTCCCAATGCTGTCCATTCAGGCTTACGCAAATCACCAGGTTGATATTTCACATGTTTGCGACCGCGACAAAAACTCCAAACACGCGGAAGCTTTACCGACGGTGCTCTCGAATGAAGAAATTGTTTGTTATCCCCTATTGGAATTACACGCAAACCATTTTGGATACAAACTCTCAAGTGGGCGTAACGAGAAACCAATTGCCAAACTTCTTGTTCAAGTTTCAAGTCATGGAAATACAAACATTTGTCAGCCGATTGGATTTCGAGTGAATTGATGATTTCAACGTCCTGTTTTGAGATTTCGACTAATTCGCTTTGGCGACTTCCAACCTTGTAGATTTTTGTATCGTAGAAGAATAAGCAAAGATTCGGGCTAATTGGCAACAACAATTGAAAACCTGATTTGGCAAACCCCGTAAAATTGCGGTGAGGATCAACACCGATACAGAACTGATTCAAAATTACAACAGGGTTATCGCTCGTAATAAAACAGCTTCCCGTTGGACATTGAAGAAGCTTGCAACATAGTGTTTGCATTTCCATCAAACAATACCCCGCTTGGTGTATCATAAAACCCGGCACACCCTTAAAATCCCATTTGCCTTCATCTCCGTCAGGGCACGGTGGCAATTCTCCTCGCTTTATCGCACCTTCAATAATTTTTGTCACCACGTAGCGCGGAGTGACTTTTGCTGCTTCAACAGCTTTTCGAGTTCTGTGATGTAGAATCACAGCCATCATTTGAATTGTGACTAATTGCGACGGATTAACCTGCCTTTTATTGCAAACTTCCACTAACACTGGGGCAATGACCTTTTCACATTCCGTCAAAAGATTATCCCATGCCTTGTTTTCTCCGTAAAAATAATCTTCTTGGCATTGCCCCTTTATCGATCCCGGTCCGACAAATCTAAAAGGGGCAACAAGAGCAATAACAACTTGCTCCGTGTTGTTAAAACAAAACTGTCGTAAATAGTGCTGCGGAACAAAGTGTTCTGATTTACCCGGCACAACTTTTCCAATCAAACAAAGATGGTCTGCTCACGTCCCGGCCCCACCGAGGCGATGAACAATTTCGCGCCGGTCAGTTCGGAAATGGCTTTCACATACGCGCGGCATTTGGGCGGAAGTTCTTTGAAAGTCTTCGCCTTCTCCGTGGAGGTTTGCCAACCGGGGAATTCGACGTAGATCGGTTCGCAGCGCGACAGAACTTCGATGTCATTCGGAACGTAGTCGTAACGCTTCTTGCCGTCGCGATAACCGACGCAGACTTGAATGGTTTCAACCGTGTCCAGGCCGTCAATGTTCGTGATGGCAAGGTCGTCAATGCCGTTGACCATCGTGGCGTGACGTGTGGCAACGGAATCAAACCAACCACAGCGACGCGCACGTCCAGTGGTCGCACCGAACTCGCGGCCCATGCCGTGCAGCAGATCGGAAATGACCGCGTTCTCGGTCGGCAACGGCCCTTCGCCGACGCGCGTGGTGTAGGCTTTCATCACGCCGACGACGCGATCCATCTTGTGCGGCGGCACACCGGAGCCGGTGCAAGCGCCACCCGCCGTGGTGTTCGACGAGGTCACAAATGGATACGTCCCGTGGTCAATGTCCAGGAAAGTTCCCTGCGCACCTTCAAACAAAACATCTTCACCACGCCGGACGGCATCGTGCAGCAGCACCACGGTGTTCGTGACAAACGGCCGCAAATAATCCGCCGCCTGACGATAGGCCGCATAAACCTGCTTGAACGAAAGCGGAGTCGCGCCCAAAGCTTTGAGCACGGCGTTGTTCTCCGTGATTTTCAAGCGCAGCTTTTCTTCAAAGCGTTCGGCGTTGACGAGGTCAATCATCCGCAGACCGACGCGCGCAGCCTTGTCGCCGTAGGCCGGACCGATGCCGCGCTTGGTGGTGCCGATCTTATTTTTGCCTTTGCGGACTTCGCGTTGCGCGTCGAGTTCGCGGTGGTAGGGAAACACGACGTGCGCGGTTTCGCTGACGAGCAGATTGTCGCTGACCTTGATGCCGATCTTGCGCAGGCCTTCGATTTCGGTGACGAGGCCGATGGGATCAATGACCACGCCGTTGCCGATAACGCAGGTTTTCTTTTTGCGCAGGATGCCGGAGGGGATGAGGTGAAGGACGTATTTTTGTTTGCCGACGAAGACGGTGTGGCCGGCGTTGTTGCCGCCCTGCGTACGGACGACGATGTCCGCCTGCTCCGTGAGGACGTCAATGATCTTGCCTTTGCCTTCATCGCCCCACTGGGCGCCAACGAGAATTGTGTTTGCCATAATAAAATAAAAATCCCCGGAGTTTCGTCCGGGGCAAAGCGCGGTGTCTTTGCGGACAAAAGCTAGAAACCCGGGCCGCTGCTGTCAATCTTGTAGAATGAACACCGCGCAATTGAAGGCGGCGATCAAGCCTGAACGAAGAATTTGCCGAAGCGCAGGAAAAGGCGATATTGCACCGGTTGCAAATGCGGAAGTCCGCTTCGGCTCAAGTATTTCGGCCCGGCGACGATGGAAAATAACAGTTGCGACCCTGGTTGAAATGCGAAAGAATTTGTCCAGTTCATTGCTGAAAAGTTCACGGAAGAATCCCATGACCTATTACGAACAACTATTGGACAAGATGAACAAGTCCATGGCGGCGCACCCGCACAGCGCCATGGTCATGGATTATGGCTCGCAAAAAATCCTGGCCACCGGCCGGGATCTGGAAAAGATGGGTTGAAAAATCCGCGCCCGCAAATCCGCCCCGGGAATTTCCGTCATTTTCCAAAAACCAAAGGACAATGCCGTGTGGATTCTCGCCAACCGCTCCCGTAAGTGACGCTCGTCTATCCGGCCATTGGCGGCAGGCCGATCATTCTCGCCGTGGTTCAGAACCTAATCGCCGGAGATTATTTCCTCATGCAGATGCTGTTGGACACCGGTGCCGATCAAACCTGTTTTCCCAGCCAGCTCGCCTCGATTTTCGGACACGACAACCATTACCCCGGCGTGGTCAAAGATGTTTTGCACGGCATCGGCGGCGTTTCAACCAGCTATCTGCACAGCGTTCAGGTGAGTTTGATTGATCCGAAAAAATCCACCCAGAAAAAGCCGGCGATTGCCTAGACGGCGAACGAGAAGGCCGCCGTGTTTGTCGAAAATCTCGATTGCGGATTCGGACTGATCGGAATGGATTTGATCCGCCAATGGAAACATCTTTCGTTCGAGCCAAACAAACACGGCATGATGATTCGCATCGTCACTGACTAAACAACCCGCATGAACCGCTGCGCCTGGCCGACCAAAGAACTCGACATCATTTACCACGACACCGAATGGGGCGTGCCGGTGCATGACGACCGCGTGCTGTTTGAGTTTCTCATTCTCGAAGGCGCGCAGGCGGGGCTGAGCTGGTCCACGATCCTAAACAAGCGCGAAAATTATCGCCGCGCGTTTGACAAGTTCGATGCCCGCAAGATCGCGCGCTACGATGCTGAGAAGGTGAAAGCACTCCTCGCCGATGTCGGCATCGTGCGCAACCGGCTCAAAATCGCGTCAACGGTTTTGAACGCGAAGGCATTTCTCAAAGTGCAAAAGGAGTTTGGCAGTTTTGACAAATACATCTGGGGCTTCGCAGACGGAAAGCCGATTCAGAATCGCCGGAAATCAATCAAAGAATTTGTTGCGCGCACTCCGGAGTCGGACGCGATGAGCAAGGATCTGCTCAAGCGCGGCTTTAAGTTTGTTGGCTCGACGATCTGTTACGCCTTCATGCAAGCCGTCGGGATGGTGAACGATCACACCGTGGACTGCTTCCGCCACACGGAAGTTCAGCGGAAAACGCCGTAGAGAAAAACCAGCAGCAGCAACACCGCGACGAGCCACCAGGCCCAGTGAAGTCCGCGCGGTTTGATCTGCTCGCCGCTGAACTCGCGCTTCACGAAATCGTCGTAATCGAAATTCTCGTCCGGCAGACCGAGGTTTTCACGCGCGGCATCATCCGACCAGCCCGTGGATTCATCCGAGCCGCATTCGGGGCAGGCTTTGGCGTTGGGTGGAACCTCGGCACCGCAATGTGGGCAGGATTCGGGAGGCATCGCAGTTGGAATTTCTAAATTTAACCGACCCGGAATTCACCGTCGCGATCAGGGCAACCGGGGCGAAACTATTTCCGCGCCCGCAGAAACTCGGCGAGCTTTTCGCCATCAGCAACCTGGGTTTCAATTTTAAGCAAGTGGCTCATGTAATACACCACTGCCAGCGGAAGCGTGACTCCCAGCAGACACAGGATCACCAAGATTACGCCGCTGCCATTCCACTCGTAGCGAGTTACTTTGTCCATTAATGCGTTGCCTTTGATTTCGATCACCCGCCGACGCCGGCGTATTCCTCGTCCACCTTCAACGTCAGCCCCATGAGCACGTAGTCATGCGTGATGGCCTGCATGTCCTTCACGTAGTCCTCGAAGCGGGCCAGATTGCTGAAGCCCAGCATCGCAAACATTTTGATGGCCGCCTCCTGTTCGCCGATGAATTCGGCTTCGATGTGTTCGAGGCCGACATTGCGGGAGATGTGGGTGATCTCGGTGACCATCGCGCGGGCCAGGCCGCGGCCGCGGTAGTGCGGCAGCACGAGCACGCTGACGCGCCCGATGTGGCGTTTCCAACCGCCGAGCTGCTGATGCAGCGTGGCGCAGCCGACGATCTTTTGATCCGCGACGGCCAGCAACGGAAAGTTCCGGCCAAGGTCAATGCTCTGGCACCACTCGCGGATGGCCGTCAATTCAGTAACGCGGTGCTTGATGAACATCAGTTCTTCAGCAGGGACTTCGAGGAAGAACTGGTGGAACTTCTTTTCATCGTCCTTCTTGAGCGGGCGCAACGTGGCTTGGAAGCCGTCCTTAAGGACGATCTTTTTGGGAAACTTCTGGACTTCAAGTTCGATAGACATAAGCGATTCCTTCCGTGACGCCCCAGTGTTCGCAAAGAAACCGGCGGGTGTCAACACAGTCAATCATCCCTCGATAATTAATTGTCCGACGCACATACTCGCTCGTCTCGCGCGAAGTCATCGCCGACTCGATCGAAACCGTCGGCGGCGGCGGCATGGACGGCTGATCCTTCTCCGCTCTGGGGAGAAGGTGGCCGCAGGCCGGATGAGGTGCAGCGCACAAACAGTTCAATCAGCGCCGGCCATCGGTGGTTGCGACAAGAACATGCCCGGCGCGATGATCTGCATCGCCCGCATGAATCGCCCCGCAACTCAACTCCCTCTCCGCCTCGAACGGGGAGATTGATGTGGAATTCATAAATCAAGGAAGATACCTATGGAGTCCTGCGTGTGCGCTTATTTCAGCCAGTTGATTTTGATTTCCTTTTCCAACGCCTTGAATTCGGTGTCGCCGGTGACGAGTTCGGCTTTTTTATTTTTGGCAAGCGCGGCGGCGAAGGCGTCGGCGAGTCCCAAGTCGTGTTCGTTCTTCAGGTGCGCGGCGGACTCGGCCAGTTCGCGGTCGAGCGGAGCAACCTCCAGCGGCATCGTGCGCTCGAAATCCTTCGCGCCGTTCAATCCTTGCGCGCCGTTTTTGCGCTCCATCCGGTAAAGCACTTCGGCCCAGTTCACCGCCGCAATCAGCAACGGCTTGTCGGCTTCCGCCGCCAGATGAAGCAGATGCTCAACTTTTTCCGCGCCCGGCTCGTCGAAAAACAGGGCGAGCAATGCCGAGGCGTCGAGAACGGTGGTCTTCACTCAACGGTTCTCCTTGTCGCGCTCGGCGCGGCGTTCCTCCAAGTGCTCCTGCACGACGGATTTCTCGCCGGACTTCTGCTTGAAGCGTCCGCGAAAACTGCGGATGTATTCGCGCGTGACAGGCTGGAAGATGATGCGATCGCCCTCCTCCACGAAGTTGATGCGCGTGCCGGGCTTGATGCCAAACAAACGGCGGATGCGCGAGGGAACAACCAACTGACCCTTGGATGTGACGTAGGCTGAATTCATAGTGTTTCTTTCGTTGATAGAAAGTCTGCCATATTGCATATCGTAAGGCAATATCTGTTTAGTAAGACGTATTCACACCGTCTCCACAGGCAATCCGTCATCACAACCAAGGCGGAGAGGGAATAGCGTTCGCGTGGTTCGCGGTTTCCTTTGCGCCTCCGCGTCTTTGCGTTGAAAATCTTCCGGCGGGACGCCCGCGCTAATTTTCTCAAATCATCACGGAGCGACGATTTGATTCAGCCCGGTGATGGCGAGTTCCACTTCTTCCGACTTGGCCCGTCCGATTTTCCGAGTCAATCGCTCGACGGACAGCGTGCGTATCTGGCTGATTTTCACCCAGGATTTTTTTGGCAGGTTCGCGGTGTCCAATTCCAGCGTGAGAGGAAAGCCCGCGCGTTGCGGCTGGCTGGTCAGCGCCATTGCGATCACCGTGCCGGAGCGCTGGTTGAAAATGTCGTTGCTCAAAATCAGCACCGGGCGTTGACCGGACTGTTCGTGTCCCTTGGTCGGGTCGAGGTCGGCCCAAAAGATGTCGCCTCTCAATATTTGGGCCATGAGGAAATGTCGGTGGCGAGTCCTTCGTCGGCCATCGCCTGCTCGGATTTGCGGTCGAGCTTGGCGCACTCACGCGCGAGGGCGCTCTTGTCCATGCGGCTGATTTTTTCGGACACGGCTTCTTGTCCGCTTCGCTGCGACTGCGGAATGAGCGGG
>JANYDP010000349.1 GCA_025363535.1 Verrucomicrobiota bacterium
CCAGCGCGGCGTCGCCAATCATGATCGGCACAATCGGGTGCGTGCCGGGGACGATGTTGAAGCCGTGTCGCGTCATTTCCGCGCGGAAGAATTTTGTGTTGGCCTCCAGCGTGTCGCGCAGCGCGGTGGATTCAGTCAGCAACTCCAAAACCTTCAGCGAGGCACCCGCAATGATTGGGGCCAGCGTGTTCGAGAAAAGGTAGGGCCGCGACCGCTGCCGCAACAGTTGGATGATTTCCCTGCGGCCGCTGGTGTAGCCGCCGCTGGCGCCACCGAGCGCCTTGCCCAGAGTGCCGGTAAGGATGTCCACGCGGCCCATGACGTCATGATGCTCGGGCGTCCCCCGCCCCGTTTTACCCATGAACCCAACGGCGTGCGAATCGTCCACCATCACGAGCGCGCCGTATTTTTCTGCGAGATCGCAAATGGCCGACAGCTTCGCAATGTAGCCGTCCATCGAGAAGACGCCGTCGGTGGCGATCATCTTGAAGCGGCTGTTTGCCACCTCCTTCAGTTTCGCTTCAAGGTCGGCCATGTCGTTGTTCAGATAACGCAAACGTTGGGCTTTGCAGAGACGGACCCCGTCAATGATGCTGGCGTGGTTCAACTCGTCGGAAATGATCGCGTCCTCCGGGCCGAGCAGCGTCTCGAACAAGCCGCCGTTCGCATCAAAGCACGAGCCATAAAGAATCGTTTCCTCCGTGCCGAGAAAATCGCTGAGTTTTGTTTCCAACTCCTTGTGGACGCTTTGGGTTCCGCAGATGAAGCGCACGCTGGCCAGGCCATAACCCCATTGTTCAATCGCCGCCTGCGCCGCCGCCGCGACGGCGGGATGTTGCGCGAGTCCAAGATAATTGTTCGCGCAAAAGTTCAGCACCGGCCGCCCATCGGCAACCCGGATCGTCGTTCCCTGCGGCGTCACGATGACACGCTCGTTTTTGTAAGTGCCGGCGGCTTTAATTTCACCAAGTTGCTGTTGGACGTGTTTTTGATAAGAGTCGTACATAGGTCAATCCAGGGAATGAATTCTCCGCGCCGCAAACACGGGCAGCGCCCGTCGCCACGGCAAGGCCGAAGTGTTCAAGCGGTTGTTCGAGAGGCGGCCGTGTCATGCGGAAACTTTGTTGAAAGCACGCCCCTTATTTTTGCTTCCAATCCAGGATCACCTTGCCGGACTGGCCCGAGAGCATCGCGTCAAAACCTTTCTGAAATTCCGTGTAATGAAAACGGTGCGTGATGACCGGGCGGATGTCGAGGCCGCTCTGAAGCATCACGGACATTTTGTACCACGTCTCGTACATCTCCCGGCCATAGATGCCTTTGATCGTGAGCATGGAGAAGACGACGGTGTTCCAGTCAATCGCCATTTCCTTTTCGGGGATGCCGAGCATCGCGATGTGTGCGCCATGGCTCAGGTTGGCCAGCATGTCGCGAAACGCCGAAGCGTTGCCGGACATCTCCAGCCCCACGTCGAAGCCTTCGGTCATGTGCAGTTGCTTTTGCACCTCTTTGAGGCTGCGTTCACGCGGATTGACCGCGAGCGTCACGCCCATCTTGCGCGCGAGTTCCAGCCGGTATTCGTTCACGTCCGTGATGACCACGTAGCGGGCGCCCGCATGCCGGACGACCGCCGCCGCCATGATGCCGATCGGTCCTGCACCGGTGATCAGCACGTCCTCGCCCAGCACCGGGAACGACAACGCCGTATGCACCGCGTTGCCGAACGGATCAAAGATGGATGCGACCTCACGATCAACCCCGGGGGAATGAACCCACACGTTGGTCATGGGCAGCGCGAGGTACTCGGCGAACGCGCCGGGACGATTCACCCCCACGCCCTTGGTTTCCGCACAGAGATGCCGCCGGCCCGCCAGGCAATTGCGGCAATGCCCGCACACCACATGGCCTTCGCCGCTGACGATCTGCCCCGGAAAAAAATCCTTTACGTTCGCGCCGACCTCGATGATTTCGCCCACGAACTCGTGGCCGACCACCAACGGGACCGGGATGGTTTTCCGCGCCCACTCGTCCCATTTGTAGATGTGTACATCCGTGCCGCAAATTCCGGTCAGATCAATGCGGATCAAGACGTCGTTATTGCCGGTCTGCGGTTCCGGCACGTCCTCCAGCCAGAGGCCGGGTTCTGATTTTCTTTTGACCAATGCTTTCATAATAATCAATCCTTTGCGCCGCTGGCCGCCGGTCTTCCTAGCCGTCACAAGTAACCATGTTGACTCTGACCACGCGGGTTCTTACCACCATGCGACTTGAACTTGAGAAAATTCTTCGCCGCGAATGCGTTGGAGCAAACACAATAATTCATGGTGGCGTGACGCGGGGCTGCGAGTCGAGATTCAGTTTTACCGCCGTATCAATGCCGGCAGAAAATTTCCGGATCGCCTTCTGGACGCCCACAACCGGCACGTAATTGAATTGTCCGCACGGGTAGGCTTGGAGGACTACATAGTCGTACAGCTTGACCGCCGGCCGTTTCGGAATGTCCGTCAAAAAAACCACGCCAACACACGGGCTGGCGGGCTTGCTGAGTTCCATCACCTTTGGATCGCGGCTCAAGGAAGCGCCACCGCTCACCACCCAGGACTGGTTGAATGGCGCTTCGAGAAGACCGGTGTAACCGCTGTCCACGACCAGTCCGTCGGCAAGAATCTTTATCACCTTGCCACAAACAGCGCGGCGGCCGTCAATGCAGGCGGCGCGAATTTCCGCTGCTCGCCGATCAGGCGGCGGCGCAAAATTTGTCTGCGCCGATGCCGACATCGCCGCGACTAGAAATAACAGGCTCATTCTCATGGCAATTCGATGGCGCGATAGAAGCGGCGCGTGAAATTGCCCGCGCCCGGGTCCACAAAATCCAGCAAATTAGAAACTGCCGTGTTCGTGCCGAGATTGT
>JANYDP010000355.1 GCA_025363535.1 Verrucomicrobiota bacterium
CGGTGGAAAAGAAAATCGGCGACGCGACACTCGCCGGCACCATCAATCTTTGGGGCGCGGTGGAAGTAATCGTCACCAAGCCTGCCGCCGAAAGTTCGCTGCAAAAAATCATCAAGCTCATCAAGGAGGCGCAGCATCAGAAGGCTCCGGCGCAGCAGTTCACCGACAAGTTCAGCACGTACTACACTTACGGCGCGCTGGGTTTGTCGTTCGCGATGTTCTTTGTCTGGAGATTTGGGTTTGATTTGCCGGCGTTCACGTCCACGGACTCAGTTCGCAGCGCGTTTTACCGGACAATGACGCTGCTGGTCGTCGCCTCGCCGTGCGCGCTGGTGCTTTCAATTCCCTCGGCGGTGCTGGCGGCGATTGCGTGGAGCGCGCGGCACGGAATTCTTTTTCGCGGCGGCGCGGCGGTGGAAAAGCTGGCGGACGTGGATGTGGTGGCGCTCGACAAGACCGGCACGCTGACCACTGGTGAATTGCGTGTGGAAAAAGTGGAAAGCTTTCCAGCCGGACGTGAAAATGAAATCGCGCGGCTGGCGTACTCGATGGAAAAACTTTCCACGCATCCGCTGGCTCGCGCCATTACGCGCCACGGCAAGCAGCAGCAGTTAGCACCAATGGAGCTTCAGAATTTCGAGTCCGTCACCGGTCAGGGTTTGAAGGCGAAACACAACGGAGTCGCCTGCCTGTTGGGCCGCCGCGAATGGATTGCCCAGCAGCAAAGTTCGAAGATCATTTCAGAAGTTCCGGCCACCGAAGCGGGTTTTTCAGAAGTCTGGCTGGCGGAAGGCGCGCTTTTAGGGCGGCTCGTATTGCGCGATGACATTCGCCCGCAGGCGCGGTCGGTGATTGATGATTTACGGGCGGAAGGCCTGCGCACCGTCGTGCTGACTGGCGATCGCAAGGCGACGGCGGAATATTTGAAAACCGAACTTCATCTTGACGACGTGCGGGCGGAGTTGAAACCGGAGGACAAGGTGGCCGCGATCCGTGAATTGAGCGGGCAGGGGAGCAAGGTTGCAATGATCGGCGACGGTGTGAACGACGCGCCGAGCCTGGCGGTGGCGCACATCGGCGTGGCTATGGGCGCACGCGGTTCGGATGCGGCACTGGAACAGGCGGACGTGGTGTTGATGAATGACCGGTTGGAAAATTTCCTCGCCGCTTTTCGTTTGAGCCAGCGCGCGCGGCGCATCATCCGCCAGAATCTTTTCATCTCACTCGGCACGGTGGTGGTGCTGGTGACGTTCGCGTTGCTCGGCAAAATTCCGCTGACGCTCGGCGTTGTCGGACACGAAGGCAGCACCGTGGTGGTGGTGATGAATAGCTTGAGGCTGCTGTTTGGCGGCGCGGTCAAGAAGGCGTGACCCGAATCTTCGGTGGCTGACGCTCTCTCCCCGCCCAAGCGGGGAGAGAGCGAATATCCTGGCTAAACCGTCGCGCAAACGGCGTCCACTCTTCAGGGCAAGCCCATCTGGATGAACTAGCGAAAAGCGAGCAGAAAACAAACATCTGCGGATTGTTATGGACTTGGCCTTGCCCGTTTGAGAAATCGGTTCATAGCCGGATGACCTTGAATGAATGGGCGGGGAGAGTCACGGTTGTTTCACCATCTTCCCGACCATGCTTCCATTGGATTGTCACCGACTTGATAACCTCGGGGTTGTCCGCCGTGTTAACCGCATCGAGAGGCCCTGCCAGCGCCCGCACCTGAGCCTTGAGTTTTGACGGAATGAAGCCGTAGATTGTCAGCGGGAGCGTCATGGCTTTGTCGCCTACATTCACAACTTGCAACACGAGCGTTTTTCCGTCGTTGCTCTTGGAGGCGCTCACGTCGAGATCGGGAGCGGCACATTCAACTTTTACTGCCAGCGGCTGATAGTTCCGCGAAATCATCTGCGTTACATAGCCCGGCGATTGCAGCCAGACTTGTGACGGGTTCAAAAACAACAAGCCTTGATCCCAACTGTTGTCATTCTGGCCATCGGGCTGGAGACAATTTGCCGAGCAAGTAATCGGCAGTCGTCCGTCACGCTGAATGGCGTTGATCGCGAGCGCGTTCGCCAACGCCCGTCGTTGCGAGTGATTGTTGGCGTTCAACTCAAACACGAGGACTTTGAACTTCGCTCCGTCGCCAATTTTTTCCAGCGCATCAATGTAAGAAAACATCGCGGTCAACGTGACGTCGTTCGGCGGCGCTTCGGTCCAAACGTGGAGATCGAACCACACTTCGCGGTTGTGTCGCTTGGCGAGCTGCAACATTTTCTGCTGGGCCGCCAGTGTGGTGATGCCGCTGTCCGCGCCGGTGAAATTGAACGGGTCGGTGATGGGTTTGTGATAGGAAAAATCGCCGACGATCAAAATGATCTCCGGGTCTTTCGCCCAAATCACTTCCGCGAGGGCTTTGAATTTTTGAAAATAATTTTCATCCACGCGCTCCTCGTTGCCGAGTTCAATATATTTCAAGCGATACGGCGCGGTGTGTCCGTCGGCGATGCGCTGTTTGCCCCATTTGCTGTCGGGCGCACCGCTTAGATAATCCGTGAAGTCTGCCATGTCCTGCGGCGATTCGTTGATGTCGAGATCGGGAATGCCCAGAAAGCCCGCCGCCTCGCCTAAGTTAAGAAAATCAAAAATGCCCCAGCCGTTTGAGGAATACGGATACCAATGGCCTTCATACGGCGGACGTTGAGCGCGCGGCCCGATCATTTTCTTCCAGCGATACTCCGGGTTGTTGACCATGCTGCCGCCGTAGCGAAGAACGGTGACGCCTTGATTAAGCAATCCTTCAGCGACATCCTTGCGAACCGGCAACCCCTTGAACCTTCCCCACTCGCCCGGTTGTAAAAAGGCGTAGCCAAGGGTGAGCGAGCCGGGCTGCTTAAGTTTGATGGCAAATCGTCCCGCCTTGTCCGCCGCGCTGGGCGTGAGTTTGAAATTGAGCCGTTGCCAATCGCCCGATTTAGTCTTCAGCGATTTCTCCGCATACACGGTCGCGCCATCTTTGCTTTCCAACGCGACCGAAAACTCCGTTGCTTTTTCTGAACGCACATAAACATAACCTTCGTAAGATTTTCCTTTCACAAAGTTCATTCCCCAACGATTGAGACTTTGATTTTCGATTCCGACGACGCCCGAACCGCCGGTGAAAGTGATCTGCTGGCTTTGCTTGCCTGAAGAAACATTTTGTGTCACCAGCGTAAAACTTCCGTCGGCATCTCCTTGCCGAA
>JANYDP010000393.1 GCA_025363535.1 Verrucomicrobiota bacterium
GTTGACGATGTGACGGCGGGCGTCAGGGGAGGCTGGCGAGGAGAAATTTTTTTGGCGTTGGCCAGATCGTGCTTGAGCCGCAACCCTTCGTCGTTCAAGGGTGACAGGGCGGCGTCCGGCAATTCGCTCACTAGCTTGCCGCTCAGTTCGATGGCGGAACTCGCGTCAGCGAGGGATGACATGCCGATGCGCTTCGAGACCGTTGCTTGCTCGCGGAAGAAATGGCTGGCGGCAAACACCCCGAAGAAAACCAACAGCACGAGCGCTGTCGCTGGAATCAAACGCGGCCAGAAGGTTTGCCGGCTAGAGACAGCGTCGGGTTCGGCGGCGCGGACCGCGCGCATGATGCCAGCGTGAAGCTCCATTGACGTTTCAAAATCACGCCGGGAATTTTTCAAAGCCCGGTCCAGTTCGGCGGAACGTTCCGCAAAGCTCCGCAACTCTTCCGACTCTGCCACGGCGCACTCCATGGCAGGGGACAGAGGTTTGCGGTTGTCGAGCGCATTGGAAATTTTCCATTTTGAGAGCCACGTTTTCATAAGGTTTATTGCGCAAGATAATTCGTTGAAGTGTTTGGGACCGCATCGGCTGGCGTGTTGCTGGGATTCAACCGGCTCCCAAGATTTTGCCGGGCGCGAAACATCAACACTTTGATATGCACGGTAGTCTTGCCGAGCACTTGGGCTATCTGTGTCACATTCATATCCTCCGCATACCAAAGCCAGAGGGCTTGATATTGATTTTCCGTCAGGCACCGGCGGGCGAGCTGCCAAAGTTGTTGCTGGTCTTCGCGCCGGGCGAGCAATTCTCCCGGATGATTCTCATCGACCATTTCGGGAAGAGTCGAATCCAGCGGGGGCGGCGCGGCGCGATGGCGGTCAATGCATTTGCGCCGGGCGATGGTGAACAGCCACGGGGCAAATTCCCGGCGCGCATCAAATTGCGCCATGCTTTGCGAGGCCTTCACAAACGTGTCCTGCGTCACTTCGCGCGCATCGGTGGCGTTCCGACAGAACTGTCGCGCGAAGGCGTGGACGCGATGTTCGTAGCGGTAGACCAATTGCTCAAAGGCGATCGCCGAACCAGCCTGGGTTTGCCGGGCCAGCTCGGCGTCGGAATCGGTTGAAAGTTCCGGGGCCACTTGTTGATTGGTTGAGGCGCTGCAGCGAATGCGGTTTATTCTTTTGACGCCTTCGCCGCTTTCCGCGCGGCGTCTGCCTTCATCATTTCGACGACTTCGCCCGCGGGCAAGACCAGATTTCCTACCACGCGGTCGCCTTCCTGTTTGAGGCTGATGGCGTTGGCGATCTTGACGGACTCCGGTTTGTCATTCTGCAATTTGGCGAGCGACAGTAATCCTTGCACGATGGAGTGGACATGGCCTGCCACCTCTTCGCTGTCGGCCACCAGCGTGAGCGCGCCGTTGAATTGCTGCTGCGATTCACCCAGCACGAGTTGCACCGATTGCGACATTTTCAGGATGGCGGCGTTCGGATCAGAATCGGGCAGCTTCATTTTCCGCGCGGCGGCTTCAACAAAGTGAGCATTGCCGGGCAGGCCAAGTTCGGGAAAAGCTTTGCTGCTGGCCAGATTCGACGCGCCGGCGGCGAACACGTCCAACGCGCGCGCCACGGAATCTTCCCGCTGACCAAAAATGACGCGGTTGCCTTGGATCGCAGCATAGACTCGCGGCTGGACGCCGTCCTTGGCCTTCTTTTTTTCATCAATCCAATTGTGGATGACGGTCTGCCCATGCGGGCTGGTTTGATAATCCTTGGCCGCCTGGGCGAGCGTGACGAGGCGGGCAGGATCGAAATCCGCATAGATCATCAGCACGCCATCTTCCGGGGCGGGACTGCTGCCATACAGCGTCACGGCGTGAAGCTGCGTGCGGATATCGAAATTAATAATAGTTTGTAAAGCCGCCAGCTTGGCCTTGGCTTCGGGCTTTTCCGTCTCCGCCAAGACATGCTGCCCGATGGTGGTGGGGCGCAGAGCGTCGCAGTCCAGATGCAGCAACCAGGCGGGGTTGGCCGCGATGTCAGCGCGCGGCAACGGCGCGGCAACAGCCAGCAGGCCGCAGGCACAGACGCCGCCGATCCCGAGGGTGAGTTTCCAAAAGTTTGAGTTCATAATATTTTTGCGTTGATGTTCTTTAACTGAGCCGGAAAGAATCGTTTCCCGTCTCAACCAAGCATACGGTGGCGCGCGGGCATTGGTTACACTTGATTCAACTTCCTTGCCGAAACCCTCGCCGTCGCTGTCTTGGTGGCCGTATCATGCCACAGGACTTTCTTTGATAATCGGCTAGATTATTGACCATGCGCGCCGCTTCCTTTGCTGATACTCGAACCATTGCATGAGCTGGATGAAACATTTCCTTGCTCGATTCGCCTGCTTTGGCCTGCTGCTCGCGCATC
>JANYDP010000412.1 GCA_025363535.1 Verrucomicrobiota bacterium
GCCGTTGCCGCCACGCCGATTTTCGGCTCAGGCGTCCGGTCTATGCCCCGGTCTTTCAGCGAACGGTGGTCAACCCGTTCGGGACGGCCAGCACGTTCCAGCGTGGCGTTTTCGGCGTCGCACCATGACTCGCGCCAGTGCAGCAACATGGCCTTGTCATTCCCTCAAGGCTGACAACACTTTTGAAGCCATCGCCCGTGAATGGCATGAGCATAGCAGAAACAAATGGTCTAAAATTTACGCGGATGATGTTACCAAGCGTTTGGAAAATCATATTTTTCCGAAGCTTGGACATAGGCCGCTGGCTGATATTTCGACCACGGATATTCTGGACGTTCTGCGGGTCATCGAAAAATCGGGTGCGCTGGACATGGCTCAACGCATGATGCAGACGTGCGGGCAGGTTTTTAGTTATGCGATCATCACACGGCGCATTGACCGCAATCCGGTTACTGATTTGCGCGGTGCGCTTAAAACTCCCGTTAGGAAGCATCATTCTTATCTCAAGGCAGACGCCTTGCCGGAATACCTACAAAAACTGGAAAGCTATGATGGCAGCATTGAAACCAAGCTGGCGTTAAAATTTCTGTTGCTGACGTTCGTTCGCACCGTCGAATTGCGCGGCGCGGAATGGCCGGAAATCAATTTCGACAAGGCGGACTGGCGCATTCCGGCGGAACGCATGAAAATGAAAGACCTGCATATTGTTCCGCTGTCAAAACAGGCACTAGCCGTTTTGGAAGAACTCAAAAAACACACCGGCAACCGGAAACACCTTTTTCCCAATCAGAAAAATCCCGCTGCCTTTATGAGCGAGAACACCATGCTCTTTGCCCTTTACCGCATGGGGTATCATTCCAAAGCCACGGGTCACGGCTTCCGCGCCACAGCCAGCACGATCTTGAATGAACATGGATTTCATTCGGACGTGATTGAACGCCAGCTTGCCCATGTCGAACGCAACAAAGTTCGCGCTGCCTATAACCACGCTGAATACCTGCCGGAACGCCGGAAGATGATGCAATGGTGGGCGGATTATCTGGCTGGCATCGCGCCGAAAAAGTAGCTGGCGCGGTTAATCTCTTGGCGACTTGAAATCAGGTTTTTCCTGTCTGCCGCCTCTGGCGTGATTCGCGTTTTTATAGCCGGTGCTTCACAACGTCCAAGGCGGATCGCTTCCGCGCTGCGCTTGTGCAGCTTCACCCCGTTCCACGGCGCTACGCGGCCTTTCCCGTTCTGTCCTGCTACCGGCTTTCAACCTCGCTTACGTCACGCCGATTAATAAGGCGGACAAAACGAGGAGAAAACCATGAAGATTATCACCATCGCCTTACTGATTAACGCAATCGCGGAACTGATTTCCGCTTTCGCGAAATTCATCAATGCAATCCGGTATCGGAAGTGAGGCGGTGCCGTGATGCTCTCACCTAACTTTTGAACTTCTGCAAAGTTTTTGTGCAACGGCCTTGAATTAGTGCTGCCACGGTTTTGGTTGTCGGATGCTCCGTAATCAATTCCGGCGCTTTTGACAGGACGGTTTCCGCCACTTCCTGCACCCGTCGCTTCACCATTGGCTTGGCGAGTCCCGCTTCATCTGCCAACTGGTCAAAGTTCTTGGGCTGCACCTTATCAGATTCATACTCCCCGCCGATCTTCATCGCCATTTTCTTGGCAAGGTCGGGGTAGTAGGCAGTGCTGAGAACATCATACAGCGGCGCAAGCCGCGTTTCACTGCCATAAAGCAGTGAGAAATTTTTCCCGTGCGCGTCATGGTTCCCAATCAGGAAATTGAAAATGACTGCATCGAGCAAACCTTGCAGGTCAATCACCGGGGCGCTGGATAATTCGCGCAACAGGTCAAAGCACTGCTTTAGCGAAGGCCCGCCTTCGTTTTGGTATTTGTTGTCAGGGATGATTCCAAGTGCCTGGCAGAAATCCTCCTGGTGCTGACGTTCCAGGTATTCAGCACCGCTGGCATCTTTAAGCACCGTGCGGTCGTAACGCTCGACAAGGAGATAATCAACATCTTCCACCTTGCCAACTTCCACCCGCGCCGTTTGCAAACCGATGGCGTGGGCAAGTTTCATGCAGAACGCCTCGTTGAAAACAATCCCTTCAAAATGCTCAATCGCTGGTTTGAGAATATGAGTGCTTGGCGCTCCACCAAGCGGTATGGAAATTTGGCCGTTGTGGACATGCACCGCAATTTTATCCTGCGCCCCGGCCAGTGACAGGCGGATACCATCTTCTCCGGCCATCAACGGACGGCGCGGCAGCATTTTGAGAATTTCTGCCAACTTCCCGCTGGTCAAAGGGCGGTAGTTGTAATTGCGCTCCGGCAATTTTTCACCTGTCGGAATGAATGTCACCGCTCCGGCACATTCGCCGCCAATTTGTTCCAGCATGGCAAAATCGTTCCTGGCACTGATGCCAAGATTTTTTGCGATGATCTCGCGCTTGCTTTCATCCGGCAAAATGCCCGCGAAAAATCCCCGGCATTCGTTGCGGCTGAATATTTCTTTTCTGAGCGGCAATGAATGTGACAAGGGCACGGCCTTGGTATTGTTCAGCCAGCTTTCGGCATAATAAAATGCCAACTGCCCATTCTCGTCCTGAATGAGCTGGCCTACCCAGTCCCGCTGCAAGTAAACGTCCAATGTCCGTGACATGGTTTTAAGTTCCTTTCTTGCCATTACCGGCAGGTGCGATGAATTCAGTTTTGATCCCCAGCGTATGCAGGACGGTCAGCACCTTGCCAAGCTGGCAAGTCGGCTTGCCTTTCTCCATATCAATGATGAACCGCAAGCCTGTGCCGGAAGTCATGGCTAAATCCTTTTGGGTCACGCCCATTGTCTTGCGGGTGTTCTTGACCAATTCGCCTATGGTTTCTGGTGTATGTTTCATGGCTCTTACCTTTATGTTACCGTGCGGTAACATTACGCCTCTTTTCGAGACCAATCAAGTGAATTATTCCCGAGCGGGAACAATGTGAGCTTTTGAAGTTGAAAAATGGGTTTTATTCCCGTTCGGGAATATGGATCAATCCCTATCCGGTTCCGACGGTTTCGGCCCCCGGTCTTTGTCGGGGCTGGGCGCTGGCTTGCTGGTGCGGCTGGCGGTTTGCTCCTGTTCCCATTGCTCCCGCACGGTGTTCTTGACTGACTCAAGGCTCTTGTCTTGGACGGGATGTTTCTTTGCCCAGCCCAAGCGCAACCGATGCCCCAGCTTTTGCAGGGCGGCTTCGGCGTCTGTGTTTTGGTCTGGCATGGTCAGGCAACGAGCGACTTGGCTTCGTCCAAGCACCGCCCGATTTTCATTCTCACGTTATCGTAATTCAGGTTTTGTTCTTCGGCAATCTCGGCGTAATCGAAGCCGATCACAAAATGATTCCACAGATAATCCCGGCATTCGGGTTTGGAACGATCCAGCAACTTCAACGCATAGTCCAAGTCATGCCGGTCTGCCGCCGTCAGGGGTTCAGCTTGTCCAGCAAACGTAGTGACGTTTTGGCTTTGGTCAATCTTGCGAATTAAATAATTCCCTCCAAACGTTCCTGTGTCCCAAACATAGATATTATTTGCGGCATTAACGGCCAAAGCAGTGGGAAAATTGAATGCAGTAAAAATTCCATTTCCATCTGCATAACCTGGATTGCCTGAACCGGCAAAAACCATCATAACACCGTTTGTAGAGTATTTGTAAATCCGATTTGCCCAAGGAGACGAGAGGTAGATATTGCCAGCGGAGTCCAAACACAAGCCACTCCAGATGGGGTTGCTATTTGAAACGGGAAATGGAGTGAGATCAAAGCGTGTGACTACTGCACTGGCTGTAACCTGATACAAGTTCGTGTAAAAATTATGGGAAGACGACAGCAACCAAATTGAATTGTTCTTATCCATAGCCATAGCCTGAACGTCAATCCCAATCGCGATACTCGCAAATGTTGTAACAGTCCCATCCGGCGTAATTTTCTTTAATTTGTAATTTCCAGAATCCCAAAAGAAGATGTTGCTGTGTGAATCGGTAACTATGGCGTTTGGATTATTGAACATGGTTTGCACGCCAACACCGTTCACATCACCAGAAAAGCCCGAACCAGCAAAGGTTTGAACGTAATCTCCGTTCGTGTCGTAAATTTGCGCTTCAATTTGCCAGCCGAGAATTGCAATGAGCGCAATGGCAATATTCGTTTTCATAACTTTAATTTAGTATCCGTGTTTATCCGGGGTTGAAATTTAATTCAAAAACCCCGTCAGTGGACTGGTCGCGCTCGCCACTTCGCTCTGCGCGCCAAGGCCGATTTCATACGCGCTGCGGCCGGCTTCCACCGCTTGCTTGAACGCGACCGCCATTTTATTCGCATCATTCGCAACGGCGATGGCGGTGTTTACCAGCACGGCGTCCGCGCCGAGTTCCATCGCCTCGGCAGCGTGGCTCGGTGCGCCGATGCCCGCGTCCACCACGACCGGCACGGTGGCCTGCTCGATGATTATTTTTATTTGATCGCGTGTTTGAATTCCACGATTTGAACCAATCGGCGAGCCGAGCGGCATCACCGTTGCGCAGCCAATTTCTTGCAAGCGTTTCGCGAGCACCGGATCGGCGTTGATATAAGGCAGCACGGTGAAACCTTCCTTCACGAGAATTTCCGCCGCCTTGAACGTCTCAATCGGATCGGGCAGCAGGTAACGCGGGTCGGGATGAATTTCGAGCTTCACCCATTTCGGCAGACCGGCGGCGGCGGCGAGGCGCGCGAGGCGGACGGCTTCCTCGGCGTTCATCGCGCCGCTGGTGTTGGGCAGCAGGAGATATTTTTTCGGGTCAATGAATTCGAGGATGTTCGCAAACGGGTCTTTCTTTCCGGACAAATCCGCGCGCCGCAACGCGACCGTGACCATTTCCGTGCCGCTGGCGGCGAGGGCATCACGCATCGCCTCGGGCGACGGGAATTTTCCCGTGCCGAGAATGAGGCGCGAGTGAAACGTCCGTCCCGCAATGACCAAGGGCTTGTTCGACATCGCGGACAATTTAGAAAACGTCAGCCGTTTGTCGAGGCGGGAAGAACCGCGGGCGCTTCGAGGGGGTGCTTTTGGAGTTGCATTGGTTTCATTCGGCAATCTCAAAACGATTGACGACCAGCGCCGGGAACTTAAAATGGAGATCAAAATCACCAAATCAAAACAGGAGACATCCATGAGCAAAGTTCGAGTCTTGGTCGGCACAAAGAAGGGTGCGTTCATCCTGACGGCGGATGGCCAGCGCCGGAATTGGGAAGTCAGCGGCCCGCACTTCGCAGGCTGGGAGATGTATCATCTCAAAGGTTCGCCCATTGATCCAAACCGCATTTACGCTTCGCAGACGAGCGGCTGGTTTGGGCAGATCATCCAACGTTCGGATGACGGCGGCAAAACCTGGAACACGCCCGGCAGCAGTGCCGATGCATTGAAAAGTCCCGAAGGTTTTCCCAAGGGTGAGAGCAACAAGTTCGTGTATGACGGCGAAGTCGGCACTCATAAGTTTTACGACGGCTCGCAGCATCCGTGGGAGTTCAAACGCATCTGGCATCTCGAACCGTCGCTTACGGATCCCGACACCGTTTTTGCCGGCGCGGAAGACGCGGCGCTTTTCAAAACGACGGACGGCGGCAAGACGTGGAAGGAACTGCCCGGCTTGCGCGGCGCGAAGGGGCAACTCTGGCAGCCCGGCGCGGGCGGCATGGGGTTGCACACGATTGTTCTTGATCCCACGAACGCCAACCGGATTTACGTGGCCATCTCAGCGGCAGGCGCGTTTCGCACGGATGACGGCGGTAAAACCTGGCGGCCCATCAATCGCGGATTGAAATCCCCGTACGAACTTCCCGATCCCGATGCCGAAGTGGGCCACTGCGTCCACCGCATCGCCATGCATCGCGCGCGGCCCGGAGTGTTGTTCATGCAAAAACACTGGGACGTGATGCGCAGCGACAACGCCGGGGAGATGTGGAGCGAGGTCAGCGGCAACCTGCCGAGCGATTTTGGTTTTCCGATTGA